>NZ_JBJKTM010000029.1:0-16975 GCF_046580785.1 Latilactobacillus sp. VITA-14 | reverse complement strand
TCAGTTCTACTTGGCTGCCAATGTAGATAATCATAGTAGGTTGAGCGCGGAATTTTGAGTACTGATAAGATACGCGTAATGCGGTGCCCAGCAAGTAAATTAGCGTTGACGACTTCTAACACGAGGGCACGCCCTTTAATAATTAGCTTTTTGCCATGAGCACCGCCGCTCGTTTTAAAATATCAAGTTCTTCTTTTAACCGTTTATTTTCTTTAATCAGAGCACGTTCATTTGATGATAGCATTTTAGTGTTGTTAGGATCAGCTTGTTTAATCCACTTAGTGACCGTTGAAACACTGACGTTGTATTCTTTAGCCAGTGAGTTGGCCGAACGGCCAGTCTGACTTAAGCTAACAATCGATTCTTTAAATTCATTTGAATATTTAATTGCCATAATAAAAAGCTCCTTTATGATGTATTATATCGAACAGTTTGTCCGTAATTCCATCATAGGAGTCCACAGGAAAAATATAGAGTATTGTAAATTAATAGTTAATCAATTGTTCTTTAATCTCCCACCCTAAATATGGTACGCTTATGTTAGTTTGAACGAGGACGTGAGTGGGATGCAGAAAAAAGCACTTTTTAAAAATGGTCTCGGGATTATCATTGGCGCCTTGATTTATGCGGTGGCGATTAATGATTTCCTGATTCCTCATCATATTGGTGAAGGTGGCGTGACTGGCTTAACGGCGATTGGCTACTATGCGTTAGCAATTCCGCCAGCTGCTACGAATTTGGTTCTAAACGGTTTATTAGTGATTGTCGGCTTTAAGTATTTAGAGAAGCAAACCATCTGGTATTCGGTCTGGGCGGTACTCTGGATTTCTATCTTCTTGCGGCTCCCGCATTTTATCGGCTACCATACGATACAGACGATCATTCCGACGATAATTGGTGGCGTCTTGATGGGGATTGCAATGGCGATTATTATTCATTGCCAAGGGACGATTGCCGGTAGTACGATCTTAGCGAAGATTGCCAATCGCTATTTAGGGATCCAAAACGGCTCTGCGATGCTTTTTTTTGATTTAATTGTTGCCATTCCATCCGGCTTCATTATCGGCTTCCAAAATATGCTCTTAACGATTATTGAATTGTATTTATCAGCAGTCGTTTTGAATAAATTATTGGCTAAATTTGGGGCAAAACGCGCGGTGATGATTATTTCGGATCAATATGCAACGATTGCCCAAACATTGTCGACGCAATTCCACCAGGGCATCACGATCATTAAAGCGCAAGGGTACTATAGTCAAAATGACCGGCCGATGCTGTATGTCATTTGTACGGCCAAACAACTCGCGACGCTCGTACCGGTGGTCTCAACGATTGACCAGCAGGCGCTAGTAGTAGTCGAAGAAGTCCGCAGTGTCCAAGCAGAACAATTGAAACAGCTTCTTTAGAAACACCGTGGTTGACCATGGTGTTTTTTACTCGCTAAAATTAGTTTTATATAGTAAGATACAATTAATGCTGATATAAAAACAATTTAGGAGTGGACGGGATGAAAACCAAAAAGGGTGGTTATTTAACTTTGAAGATTCGCTTATTAAATACCCGACTTTTTAATCGTTATTTAACGGCTGATCCACGCGCGTGCTATAACGCTGAACAGGGGAAAATTTTGTCAGCATTGTGGGATCATCATCCGCAAACTGCTACGGAATTGGCACAAGTGACTGGCTTAGCCAATAGTAGTTTATCGTTGATGTTACGGCGCTTAGAAGAACAGGGATTATTGATGAGTGAGCAATCGCCACTTGATAAGCGCAAGCGGGTCTTTGACTTAACTGAACAAGGCGCTAATCAGCAACAGGTCGGTGATGACGTTAGTCAACAATTGAGCGCCGTTTTTTACAAGGGCTTTTCGGATGCTGAAGTGGCAGCTGTTGACGGCTATTTAGAACGAATTTTAGCGAATTTAGAAGCAGAGGCGGCCGTTTTTAACCGTCAAGCAAAAGGGGAGCGAACCAATAATGACAATTGAACAACCAACGTAGATTGAAGTGCGTGGCGGGAACGTCAATAACTTGAAAAATATTAACGTCGATATTCCGTTGAACCAATTTGTGGCGATTTCGGGACCGTCTGGTTCAGGAAAAAGTTCGCTTGCGATGGGGATTTTATATGCAGAAGGCTCACGGCGTTATTTAGAGACGTTGTCGACGTACACGCGGCGCCGAATTACGCAGAATAAACGCTCACAAGCCCAAGAAGTGCGGCATATTCCATCAGCGATTGCACTTGGATTGCACTTGGGCAACGACCAAGTGTGCCATCAGAACGGTCAACTGTTGGTTCGATGAGTGAGATTTTTAATGTCGTCAGATTGATTTTTTCACGGTTAGGGACGACACGTTGTCCAAATGGGCACGTGATTCAACCAAGTCTAAAAATTGCCCAAGTGATGGACTTAGCTGGCGATAAAATGGGGATTATTACGTGCCCTACTTGCCAAGTGCAGTTTATGGCTAAATCGGCCGAAGACTTTGCCTTTAATTCAGCCGTTAGATGATCGCAAAATCATCGCGGATGAAAATCTCAGTATTGAAGACGGAGCGATTGCCGGGCCGGAATTTCATGCCAACCGTTGCTGCCCAATTGGGGTCCGAATTGATGTCCCTTACAAGGACTTGACGGCCAAGGAAAAAGAAATTGTCCTGCATGGTAAACGGGCGAAGTATGCGGTTGATTTCCATACCTCAACGGGCCGTGTGTTTAGTACGGAGAATACCCTCTATGAAAATGCTTATGACGCTGTTTATGAATCGCTAAAATCGGTTAAAAGTGATCGGGCAATGGCTAAAGTCAATTCATTTTTCCATTTTTCAACCTGTCCAACGTGTCATGGGACCCGGTTAAATCCGGCATTACTGACCCAAACAGTTGGCGGACAAAACATTGCAGCAGTTTCTAATTTGACGTTAGGCGCATTAGAAGATTGGGTGCGTGCTACTAAGGCCGACTTACCGGATGAAATGCAGCAAATGGCGACAATTTTATTTAAGAACCTATTAGAAACACTGCAACCGTTACTAGAATTAGGGTTGGATTATTTAACGTTGTCGCGCAATGGGAATACATTGTCGACTGGCGAGCTCCAACGGATTCAATTGGCGCGGACGTTGCGAACAGCGACAACTGGTGTGTTGTACGTTTTAGATGAACCATCGGTTGGGCTGCATCCTGACAACGTCGAAGGGCTAATTCATATTTTCCGGCAGCTAGTGGCACAAGGTAATTCGTTAGTGGTAGTTGATCATGAAGTGAATATCATCAGTCAAGCGGATTGGCGATTGAAATTGGGCCAGAAGCTGGGCGCAAAGGGGAACAAGTGATTGCCCAAGGGAAACCCGCGGATTTGATCCAGAATCCACAGTCCCTGATTGGCCACTATATCGCTGGTCGAGCGAACATCTTATATCCTAAAGTCACTGCCGCAACGACTGGTGAGCAGACAACGATGACGGTTGGCCAATATTTTAATCTGCATGATGTCACAATCAAAGTGCCAGATAACCAAATTACGGCGGTTTCTGGGTTTTCCGGCGCCGGGAAGACGAGTTTGATTCTAGATAGTTTAGTGCCAGCAATTGAAGCGCACCACCCACATGAGCAATTACCCGAGCAGGTCACCCAGTTGACGACCGATTTAACATCAGTCGTCAGCATTGATGCCAAGCCGGTTGGTAAGAATACACGCTCAACACTCGCGACTTATACGAGTATCATGAACAATCTTCGGAAATTATTTGCTGGTTTACCAGAATCACAAGTGCATCATTATGGGATCGCGCACTTTTCGTATAACAATAAAGAAGGCGCCTGTCCGAACTGTGGTGGGTTAGGCAGCATTATTTTGGATATTCAATATTTGCCAGACATGGAAGAAACCTGTCCAGAATGTCATGGTAACCGCTACAAACCAGAGATTGAAGCCATCAAGTGGCAAGGCTATAGCATCGTTGATCTATTGGCTTTATCGGTGGAAGAAGCAATCCCGGTCTTTGCAGATGTGCCAGCAATTCAAAAGGAACTTAAGATTCTCAAAGAAATTGACTTAGCTTATTTACACCTTGGTGAAAGTACACCGAGTCTTTCGGGTGGCGAAGCACAGCGCTTAAAACTCGCAACGCATTTGAATAAAAAACGGGCGGGCACTTTATTCGTCTTCGATGAACCTTCTGTTGGCTTGCATCCGCGCGATGTTGAAACCTTAGTAGGCGTCATCAACCAGCTAAAATCCAAGGGTGCCACCATTATGATGATTACCCACGACCTTGATTTGATGACCAATGCCGATTACCTGATCGACTTGGGGCCTAAAGGTGGTAGTCAAGGAGGCCAAGTGATGGCGATGGGTGCACCATTTGAGCTTGTTGCCTCAGACGCGGAGAGTTTAACCTTAAGTTATTTACGGGCACATTTTAAGAAGTTTCAATTAACAACAACTAAAGTAGGGTGAAAAAATGGGACAAACCTCTTTGTTTGATCAAGAGATGGCGATGAATGCGCCGCTCGCTAATCGGGTCCGACCGTCTGATTTAGACAGTTTTGTCGGTCAGAAGCATTTAGTCGGACCAGGCAAGTTTTTACGCGAAATGATTGATAAAGATCAAGTGACTTCGATGATTTTCTGGGGACCACCCGGCGTTGGGAAGACCACGTTGGCGGAGATTATCGCGCACAAGACGGCTTCGAAATTTATCACGTTTAGTGCCGCGATGAATGGGATCAAAGAGATTCGGAAGATTATGAATGAAGCCGAAGAAAACCGCCAACTGGGTGAGCGGACGATTGTCTTTATTGATGAAATTCACCGGTTTAACAAGGCGCAACAGGATGCTTTTTTACCGTATGTTGAAAAAGGCAGCATTATCCTAATTGGTGCGACAACCGAAAATCCGTCGTTTGAAATCAATTCAGCGTTGCTATCGCGTTCACGCGTTTTTGTGCTAAAGCAATTGACGGAAGCGGACATTATTGAGTTGCTACAACGGGTTTTAAAGGCGCCCCAAGCTTTCCCGGATTTAACGGTTCATATCAGTGATGAATTATTGAAGCAAGTCGCCATCTTTTCGAATGGGGATGCACGGACGGCGCTGAATATTTTAGAAATGTTAGTTATTAATAGTGATGTGCAAGACCATCAAGTGACCGTCGATGGCGATCTATTGGGGGAACTGCTAAATAAAAAAACCGCCTATTATGATAAAGACGGTGAGGAACACTATAATATTATTTCGGCTTTGCATAAGTCGATGCGCAATAGTGATGTCGACTCAGCGATTTATTGGTTGGGGCGGATGATTGACGGCGGCGAAGACCCGATTTATATTGCTCGGCGGCTCGTTCGTTTTGCGAGTGAGGACATTGGTCTGGCCGATAACAATGCATTGAATTTAGCAATGAACGTCTTTCAAGCTTGTCAGGCGATTGGCTTACCGGAATGCGACGTGCATTTAACACAGTGCGTGATTTATCTATCGCTTTCGCCGAAATCAAACGCCACTTATAAGGCGCGGACAGCGGTGCAAAAGGATATTAAAAAGACGATTGATGAACCCGTGCCATTGCACTTGCGTAATGCGGCGACGAAATTGATGAAGGAAGTCGGTTACGGCAAAGGATATCAACTCGCACATTTCTACGATGATAGATTGACCACGATGCCAACTAGACCAGAGAGTATCGCCGACCATATTTATTACCGGCCGACCGAACAAGGCAATGAAACGCGGATGAAACAACGTTTGAATTACATTAATGAATGGAAACAAAAGCACAATACTGATTTTCAAGATAAATAAAAAGTCGCAGTCATTTGACTGCGACTTTTTAAATTAAGCTTCTTTTGCCACTGGACGCCAGAGGCCTAAGATTAGGGCACTGACAAATGTTCCGATTAACACGGCAAGCACAAAGAGTAGGCCGTGGTTGGCAAGTGGTGCCACGAAGATCCCACCATGTGGTGCAGGGACAGTGATTTGCCATAATTGGGTTAAACCACCACCGATTGCTGAACCGATAACACTTGAAACAATCACGTGTAATGGATCTGATGCAGCAAATGGAATGGCACCTTCAGTAATGAATGAAATCCCTAATACATAGTTTGCGAAGGCTTGTTTCCGTTCACTACCGGTAAATTTGTTTTTGAAAATAGTAGCAGCAACCGCGATTGCCAATGGTGGGACCATCCCACCAGCCATGACAGCGGCCATCAATGAACCATCTTTGGTGGTTGTGAAGACACCGATTGCGAAGGTATAAGCAGCCTTGTTGAAAGGACCGCCCATATCAACGGACATCATGCCACCTAAAATCGCACCAAGTAGTAATGCGTTACCAGCCCCTAAGTGTGTTAAGAAGGTACTCAACCAGAGGTTAATTTGAGCAAAGACTGGGTTGATCATGAAGTACATAATAAAGCCAACAATCAATAGTCCTAATACAGGGAATATTAAGATTGGTTTTAAACCATCAAGGGTTTGTGGCAAGTTCTTGAAGACTTTCTTCAAACCAACGATCACCCAACCAGCGATGAATCCAGCAGCTAAACCGCCAAGGAATCCGGCTGGACTCTTTGAAGCAAGGACACTGGCTGTTGCTTGGCTAGCCATGTAGCCCCCGACAAATCCGGGCATTAAGGCAGGCCGATCACCGATTGAAATCGCGATGTAAGCAGCAAGGACCGGAATTAAGAAGTTAAAGGCATTATTGCCTAATGAGTTCAAGAAAATAAAAGTGGTTGAATGTGCGCCAACGGTTTGTTCCAAAAGGAATGAGATGGCCATCAAGATCCCACCACCGACAACGAATGGTAACATGTTTGAAACACCATTCATTAAATCTTGGTAGATGCGACTCCAAAGGGTTTTCTTGTCAGCTGAAGCTTCTTCGCTTGATTGGCTTTCAGTTGCGTGATAGATTGAGCCTTCTTCATCCAATGTTTTTTGAATCAATTCAGCTGGTTTCTTGATGCCGTCGATCACGGGACGGTTCAAGAGATGTTTACCATCAAAACGAGGCATATCGACTTTCTTGTCGGCAGCGATGATAACCCCTGTTGCGCGGTTAATATCGTCAGCGGTTAATTGGTGTTTAACGCCTTCAGAACCGTTTGTTTCAACTTTAATGTCGATGCCCATTTTAGCAGCTGTTTCTTTCAAGGCAGCTTCGGCCATGTAAGTGTGGGCAATCCCAGTTGGGCAGGCTGTGACAGCAACGATGAATGGTTTTTGATCATCAGCTGGCGTTGCGGCTGCGGCTTGTGCTTTAGCGGCTTCTTCAGCTTCTTCCTTCGCATCTTCTGCGTCTTTAGCAGCTTGAGCCTTAGCAAAGAGCGTTTGCACGTCTTCTGGTGTTTGGGCTTGTTTCAAATCAGCGACTAATTGTGGGTTGATTAAAAGGGATGAAAGACCAGCCAAGGCTTGTAAATGCGTATCGTTAGCGCCTTCTGGAGCGGCAATCATGAAGAACAAGTAAACGGGTTGGCCGTCTAGTGCGTCATATTCAACACCGTTTTGACTTTTAGCGAATAGCACAGTTGCGCGTTGAACGGCACTGTCTTTTGCATGGGGCATTGCAATCCCTTCGCCAATTCCAGTTGATGATTGGGCTTCACGAGCCAAAATATCTTTACGATAGAGGGCGTCATCTGTGATAACACCGATGTCTTTATAGCGGGCAACCATTTCATCAACAGCGGCTTCTTTAGTCGTTGCTTGTAAATCCATGATCATCGCATCTTTTAAGAGTAAATCTTGGATGTTCATAATAAATCTCCTTTGTATTTAAAATTAATCAACTTGTGTGATTTCAATTTGAGGTAAGAGTTCGTTAATCTTAGCGCTAGTGGCTAAATCTTCAGAAAAGGCGGTGGCACTGCCACAAGCAAGACTTGTTTTAAAAGCGGCGAGTGCATCGTGATGTTGTGCGAATGTGCCGACAAAACCGGCGATCATTGAATCACCAGCCCCAACGGAATTAATCACTGTCCCTTTAGGTGTACCACCGAGGTAAGCGTGGTCTGGTGTGATTAAAAGGGCACCGTCACCGGCCATTGAGACTAAGACATGTTGGGCACCTTGGTCTAATAATTTGCGACCAGCGGCGATGATTTCACTTTGGTTGGCAAAGTGTGTGTCGAACAGTTCGGCCAATTCGTGATGGTTGGGTTTGATGACCAATGGTTTTTCAGCCAATGTGTCTAACAAAGCTTGACCGGTTGTATCAATTACAAATTCAGCGTTGTGCGCTTGAATCAATGGGATTAAGTCTTTGTAGAAACTAGCCGGTAAATTAGGTGGCAAACTCCCAGACATGAAGACAATATCGCCAGCTTCTAGCTTAGCCAGTTGTTGTTTCAAGTTGGCAACGGCTTCTGCTGAAATGTGTGGGCCTTGACCGTTAATTTCAGTTTCTTCAGTATTGTCTTTTAACTTCACGTTAATCCGGGTGTCTTCTTCGACTTCAGTGAATCGACAGTCGATCGAAGCGTTGTTGAGTTTGCTTTGAATGAATTGACCAGTGAAGCCACCGACAAAGCCGAGGGCAACGCTTGGTAATGCTAATTCGGCAAGGATGCGTGAAACGTTAATCCCTTTACCACCGGGGAGCTTAACGTCAGATTGGACGCGGTTCACGTTACCGGTATTTAGTTTTTCAAGTTGAATGACGTAATCGATTGATGGATTCGCCGTAATCGTATAAATCAAGATAAAACCTCCTGGATTTCTGTGTGTGAATGATAGTGTTTGTAAACAGATGGTGACAATTGATCAGTAATCAATTGGACTTGTGCCAATGGGGCAAACTTACTGAACGAAACAGCGTCGAATTTTGTGTGATCCGCCAAAACCATCGTTTGGTTCGCTTGTTGAATCGCAAAGCGCTTTAGAGTGGCTTCTTCTGGATCAGGGGTGGTTAGCCCAGCTTCAACATCGATACCGTTTGTGCCAAGAATCGCCTGATTGAATTGGAATTGCAAAAGGGTTTCTAAAGCAGCCGCACCGACCATCGCTTTGGTTTTGCTCTTAACACGCCCACCTAATAGAAAGGTTTGAATTTGGTGATCGGCTAAGAGAGAAGCGGTATCAACCCCATTGGTGACGACCGTCAAATTCATTTCAGGTCTTAAGTAGGGGATGATTGCCTGGGTCGTTGTGCCGGCATCTAAGTAAATGACGCAGCCTTGTTGGATTTGTGCTGCGGCAAACTTAGCAATCGCGTTTTTTTCATGAACGTTCTTGCGGTTTTTTTCAATCTGGCCAAGTTCTTCTTGTAACGTGTTGATGCGCTTAGCACCACCGTGAATTCGAGTAGCAAGCCCTTGTTCTTCGAGCAATTGCAAGTCACGACGGACAGTTGATTCAGAAGCGTTCAATAACTGGCACAAAGATTGCATCTTAACGACGTCTTGTTGCTTTAAAAGTTGTAATATCGCTTGGTGACGTTCTTCTGTTAACATGACAAAACCTCCGTAGCATCATTATGACATCGTTTCCATTCAAAAGCAATCGAAATATTTCAAAAACGTTCAAAAACCATCAAAACGCTGATATAGACCGAAAAAAAGATTGGTGCGTTAGTGAGCAAACTGCGAACAATTCCAGAAATAGACCAGTTTAAAAGTAATGTAAGAGTTTTCAAAAGTGCTTAAGGTATGCTAGACTAATAGATGACAGGGTGGTATAGCCCAATTATTAGGAGGTTCTATTCATGGGAAAACTAGGCGTTTCAATTTATCCAGAACGATCAACTTTTGAAAAGGATGCGGCTTACTTAGATTTAGCGCATCAATACGTTTTAATGGATAACATTGATGACATTATTGTCGGTAATGCGTATGCTTCGGAAGCAGAATTGAAGACGATGCATGACGTCTTTAACGCTGAATTCCCAGCAATCGCAATCGACGTCGCAGATGACATTACGGCTGATGAACGCAAGGTCCTCTTTGAAAGTCTGCATAGTTATCGTGGCGATCGTTCAGAATATCTTTTACGGTCAACGATGACACGGGTCATTTTTAAAGACTTGCCTTTCCCAGCCCACCATACAGTTGACATCCAACGCGGTGATATTTTAATCGATAACGTCGGTTACGGTCAGTATAAAGGGGAAACCCAAATTGCCCTCAAAGCCATGCCAAATGACGGGCGCGTGAATGTTGTTGGCCGTATTACGCCTACAGAATTATTCCTATTAGACTATTTGAAACCATGGAGCCAATTTAAATTGGTGCCAGCTAGCCATTAATTAACGAATAAAAAGCGTACTGATTGAGGTCACTCACTCAGTGCGCTTTTTATCGATGATAGAGCCAATTCAGTGTTTAACCAGTTATCTGTTTACTTTTAATCTTTTTTTCGGTAGTATATAAGGTACTGTTTAACGATGAGAAGGAGTCAAAATATGTTTGTAGATCAAGTCAAAATTGATGTGAAAGCTGGTAAAGGCGGCGATGGTGCAGTTGCATTTCGCCGTGAAAAGTTTGTGCCACTTGGCGGACCAGCCGGTGGCGATGGTGGTCGGGGCGGAAGTGTCATTTTAGTGGTAGATGAAGGTCTACGAACATTAATGGACTTTCGTTACCGTCATCACTTTAAAGCCAATAGTGGTGGTAATGGTCAGAATAAACAAATGTACGGCCGCGGTGCCGAGGATACATTTGTTCAAGTGCCACCTGGTACAACGGTGCGCGATGCTGAAACCAATGAATTACTCGGTGATTTAACCGAAGATGGCCAACAATTAGTGATTGCTAAGGGCGGTCGTGGTGGTCGTGGGAATATGCATTTCGCAAATGCCCGTAATAGTGCGCCGGAAGTTGCCGAAAACGGTGAACCTGGTGAAGAACGCAGCATTCAACTTGAATTAAAAGTGCTTGCTGATGTTGGGTTGGTTGGTTTCCCATCTGTTGGGAAATCAACGTTGTTGTCAGTGGTGACAAGTGCGAAACCTAAGATTGCTAGTTACCAATTTACAACGTTGGTCCCTAACTTAGGGATGGTGCAACTCGATGACGGTCGGGACTTTGTCTTAGCCGATTTACCGGGGTTAATCGAAGGGGCTTCAGACGGTGTTGGTTTAGGGATTCAATTCTTACGGCACGTTGAACGAACACGGGTTGTCTTGCATTTAATCGAAATGGACGATCAAACGGGTCGCGACCCATTTGAAGATTACCAACAAATTAATCACGAATTAGAGACCTATGATCCAAAAATCTTAGAACGACCACAAGTGATTGTAGCGACTAAGATGGATTTACCAGGTTCTTCTGAATTATTAGCCGAGTTTAAACAAAAATTAGCAGCTGCCGGCGATACACATGAGATTTTTGAAATTTCAAGTATCACGCATCAAGGGGTGCAATCATTGATGAACAAGACAGCTGACTTATTAGCTGAAACGACTAAATTCCCAATGGGAGACGTCGAAGAAGTTCAAACGCAAAAACTTTATCAATATCAACCGGAAGCACCTGCTTTCATCATTGAACAAGATGAATACGGCACGTTTATTGTGTCTGGTGACAAGGTTGAAAAACTCTTCAAGATGAGTAACTTGGATCATCAAGATGGTGTCATGCGTTTTGCCCGTCAATTACGTTCAATGGGGATTGACGAAGCCTTACGCGAAAGTGGCGCACATGATGGTGATTTAGTGGCAATTGATAACTTTACGTTTGAATTTGTCGAATAATAGGCACGTCAAGAAAGGAAGACATTCATTTTTGAATGCTTCCTTTTTCTATGGGATGCATAAAATAACAGGGCTTAATGTAGGCACATCACTAAAATATTGTTATAATAGCAGTTATTAGAATGTAGAGTAGGTTGAAAAAATGGCGGGCAAGAAGCGTTTAAAGAATAGTCGTTACATTACTGGCTTTGATGGTTTACGCGCAATCGGCGTGATTGGTGTTATTTTATACCATCTGATGCCATATACTTTTACCGGTGGTTATTTAGGGGTCCCAATCTTCATGGTGGTTTCGGGGTATCTAATCACCGATTTATTGGTTCAAGAGTGGGAACAAAATCAATGGATTAATTTAAAAAGTTTTTACTTACGCCGGGTAAAACGATTGTACCCTGGGCTGATAACGATGCTGTTTGCAACGGGCGCGTACATCACGCTTTTTCAGCGGGAAATGTTACATCAACTTAATCAGATTATTATCACGAACATTTTATACGTTTATAACTGGTGGCAAATTGGACATGGTCAGTCGTATTTCGATCGGTTTGCCAATAATGAGTCGCCGTTTACCCATCTGTGGACACTATCGATTGAAGGACAGTTCTATCTAATTTGGCCTTTTATCGTTGTGGCCTTGATTATTGGTCTTAAGAATAAAAATCGGATTGCCCAAGTATTACTAGCAGTCAGTGTTGTTTCAGTAATCTGGATGGCCATTTTGTACCAACCCAATGCTGACCCTAGTCGTTTGTATTATGGAACGGATACGCGGGTCTTTTCAATTTTACTAGGAGCAGCGCTGGCGTTTGTTTGGCCATCAACAGCCCTTAAGCAAAAGATTGTGCCTAAACAACGCCTCGTCCTCGATGGCATCGGGTTAGTGAGTGTCCTCAGTTTGGTTTGGTTAATGGTTAAGTTGAATGCCGAGAGTAGTCTTGTCTATCGCGGGGGACTATTTCTGTTTAGTGCTTTAGTCTGTGTTTTAGTGGCAGTTGTCGCTCATCCAGGCGCTGATTGGAATCGGTTATTGACGAATCCGGTCTTTAACTGGTTAGGTAAACGGAGTTACGGGACTTATCTGTATCAATTTCCGGTGATGATTTTCTTTGAAACAATCTTCAAAAATATCGCTGATCACCCGGTTTTATATCCAGTGATTGAAGTGGCGATTATTTTCGGATTGACCGAATTATCCTACCGGTTTATTGAACAGCCACTAGCACACTATCCGTACAAGCAGTTATGGCACCAATTGAAGCAATTTATGCACCAACCACATTGGAATCGGGTGGTTGGTCGAGTGACTGGACTCGCAATTGTCTTTTTAATCGGGTTAGTCGGGGCGTTTCAAGCGCCATTCCAACCGGCGCCAGATACGTATAAATCGGCATTAGCGGTCAATATTAAGCAAAATCAAAAAGCTAACCAAAAGCGTAAGGATGCGTTGATTAAAAAAGCAAAAGCCCAGAATAAAGCTGGACAAGCAAATGGTCCAACTTCAAAAGCTGAAAAAGCGGCTGAGGCGGCTGCGCAAAAGCATCCAATCAACCAAGAATTTGAAAAATATGGCTTGAGTCAAGTGACGATTCAACGGGCCCAGAATATCTCGGTGACTGCAATTGGTGATTCCGTCCTACTCGACGGTAGTCAAGCTTTACAGAAGTTATTCCCGAATATGTTGGTTGATGCGGCTGTTGGGCGCCAACTCTATCAAAGTATTCAAATTGTAAAAGATTATGATCAAAAACAAGCCCTTAGCGATACTGTACTGGTCAGTCTAGGAACAAATGGCGCCTTTACGCAAGAACAGATGGCGCAATTTATGGCAGCCATTGGGACTAAGCGAAAAGTCTATTGGCTCAACGCGTTTGTCCCAACGCGTCCTTGGCAAAATGATGTTAACCAGACGCTTAAAAATGCAACTAAACAGTATCCAAACTTAACGGTGATTGATTGGTATTCACAGGCTGCCAAACACAGTGACTGGTTCTACCAAGATAAGGTGCATCCGAACCCAACTGGGGTCAATGAATATGCCGCCATTATTACCAAAGCCCTCGCGGCAAAATAAAGCGTTGAATTAAAGACAGATTGGAAGAGCTAAATGGAATTAGAATTTTTAGGAACAGGCGCTGGAGTTCCAGCACGACAACGAAACGTCACAAGTGTCGCATTGAAATTATTGGATGAACGAAATGAAGTGTGGTTGTTTGACGTCGGTGAAGCAACGCAACATCAAATCTTAAAAACGACATTAAAACCGCGCAAAGTTAAAAAGATCTTTCTCACACATTTACATGGGGATCATTTATTCGGGTTACCAGGCTTTTTATCAAGCCGATCTTTCCAAGGTGGCGACGAACCACTTACGATTTACGGCCCTAAGGGAACTGAAGAATACGTGCGCACGAGTTTAAAAATCTCTGAAAGTCATTTAACGTATCCATTGAACTTTGTCGTTCTTCCTGAAGAAGGTGTTTTGATTGATGATGCGACTTTCCGGGTTGAATGTGCTAAATTGGATCATCGGATTGCCAGTTATGGTTTTCGGATTGTTGAAAAGGACCATCCGGGGGAACTGCAAGTTGAGAAACTGCATGCAGATGGTGTTCCGGCTGGTCCTGTATACGCAAAGATTAAAAAGGGAGAAGTGGTTACACTCGCTGATGGGCGCCAAATTGATGGTAAAGATTACATTGGACATGCTCAAAAAGGACGGATTGTGACCATTATTGGGGATACCCGCCAATGTCCACCAATTGAACGCTTAGCGGCTAATGCAGATGTATTAGTGCATGAAGGGACCTTTGGTAAGCAAGAACAAAAGATTGCGCGTCAATATTTCCATTCAACTAACATTAATGCAGCAAAGGTCGCAAAAGCCGCGCATGTGAAGCGGTTATTATTGACCCATATTTCTGCCCGGTACCTCGGGCAAGCAGTGCGTGATTTACAAAATGATGCCCGCGATATTTTTAAAAACACGAAAGTAGTTAGTGACTTAGATATCTATGACATTCCGTTTCATGGTCGAAAGGAGTAAACAGATGACTAAATTAGCAGCATTGAGAGATTTAAACCGTAAAATTGTGGTGATTACCGGCGGCTCGTCTGGTTTAGGACGAGCGATTGCCTATGAAGCCGCTAGTAAAGGGGCAATTATCGTCGTTTTGGCCCGTCGAGAAGCTGAATTGGCGGCGGTTCGCGAAGAAGCACACCGGCTTTCAGGACAGCCGGCGTATGCATATGTCCTCGATGTCAGTGATCCAGCAGCGATTGAAACCATTGTGGCTCAGGTGCAAACTGAAGTCGGGATTCCAGATGTGTTAGTCAATGCTGCTGGTTTTGGAAGTTTTGAAAATGCATTCGACACATCCATGACCGTTGTGGAGCAGATGTTCCGGGTTAATGTGCTAGGTTTAATGTACATGACGCGCGCTTTTGGGCGGATGATGATTGAACAAGGTAGCGGCCACATCATTAACATTGCTTCAATGGCGGGCAAGATGGCAACGCCTAAGTCGGCCATCTATTCGGCAACTAAGTTCGCGGTTGTTGGCTATTCAAATGGTCTACGCTTAGAATTAAAACCATTTGGGGTTCAAGTGACTACCGTTAATCCTGGGCCGATTGATACAGCTTTCTTTGATATTGCGGATAAGACCGGTAATTATTTGAAATCGGTCGATTGGGTTGTTTTAGATCCTGATCAACTAGCTTATCGGATTGTGAAAACAATCGGACATGCAAAACGTGAAATTAATGCACCATGGTTGATGGCGATCGGTGCACAATTCTATCAACTGGCACCACATATCGGAGACTATGTTGCCGGTAACTTATTGAATAAGAAGTAGGGGGGCAGTTTTATGAAAAAACAAGGTCGATTAATTACAGTATTGGTCCTAGCATTAATTGTCGTAATTTTTGCTGTTTTAAACGTTGAACCAGTCGCCATTAACTTTGGATTCACCCATGTTAAATGGCCATTAATCATCGTTATTTTGGTGTCATTATTGATTGGCGCCATCATTACCTTCTTGGCAGCGACTGGCAGCACGTTGAGCCAACGGAAAGCACAAAAAGAAATGACCAAAGAAGTCACTGAATTACGCGACAATCAAGCTGCTCAAATTAAAGCAGCGGTTGAAGCAGAAAAAATAAAGAATCAAAAAGCATTTGATAAAGCGTTAGCGGATAAGGAAGCTGAAGTCCATGAATTACACGCGAAAATTAATCAAATCACACAAACAAGTGATCATCATAATGCATAGAAAAAGAGGTTGAGTGAAGTGAACCTCAAATATTGGACGAAACTTTAAGCAGCTTTCTGGGTTGTAAAAATTCGATATTCAATCGGACTTTTACAACCCAGTTTTGTTTTAATTCTTGAAAAATTATAATCATCAATCCAAACCGATATTTGTGAAACTAGCGTTTCATAAGTATCGGTTTCTTTTTGGTAGAAAGCTTCGGCTTTCATAATATGGAAAAAGCTCTCCATTGCTGCATTATCTAAACATGTTGCTTTGCGAGACATACTTTGAAAAATGCGATGTTCTTTCAAGATATGAGTCCAATCTTGATGCTGGTATTGAAATCCTTGATCTGAGGGGACTGTTGTCCGGTATTTTAAATTCTTAGGGATTTTCTTAACTGCTCGATTCAAAACAGTTGTAGTAAATTCAACAGTAGGGTGTTTACTAACTTGATGGCTGAGAATTTCACCTGAGAATAAATCATAAATACATGTGAAATAGGCGCGTTCATCAATTGTCTTGGTTCCCCAGCGAACTTCAGTAACGTCTGTTACTAGTTTTTGATAAGGACGATCAGTGAAGAAACGACGGTTGATCAAGTTCTTAGCAACGGTGCCAACATTGCCTCTATATGAATTATATTTACGAGTACGTTTGTTAAATGCAGTTGATAGTAATTGCAGTTCTCGCATTAAGACAAGTACTTTTTTATGATTTACTAAGATATTCATACGATGTAATTCACCAGTTACACGACGATAACCGTACGCTGGATGATTCTTCTTGATTATTTGGATGGTTTGTTTAACAGATTGGTCAGATGAACCGTTCGGTTCATGACTAATAATGTATTCATGGTAGATTGCAAATTTAATCCGAATTTTTGGACAAATTTGTCAGCATAACCTGATACGGTGTTTGCCAGTCGAGTATTTTAAGCGGTCGCTGGTTAATTTGGAGTAACGTCGTCGTTAAATCTTGAGCACTAATGTGCTCAAAAC
>NZ_JBJKTM010000028.1:0-18090 GCF_046580785.1 Latilactobacillus sp. VITA-14 | reverse complement strand
TTGTGCCCCGAAGGGCGACCCTACACATTTGGTTTGTCGAAACTTTGTTCAGTTTTCAAAGATCTACTGTGTTGAAACAGCTTTTTAAGTATATCACACAACTTATCGTCTGTCAACAACTATTTTTAATTAATTATTACTTAGAAATTATAGCTCCGTAAGCAACACATAATATATTATCACGATAAGGTTTAAATAACAAGCGTTTTTTAAAATCTTTTTTATTTCGTATCGCTGAGTCATCAACCATACGTCCCTCGTCGAGATAACTTTTATATATTACCAAGATTAACCGGCGCGGTCAAGCTTTTTATTAAAAAAGCTTTGAAAAGTTACCAGCAACGTTTCATCGTTACCAATAACCCTTCAAAGCTCTACGGTATCCCTATTGTTTAATGAGTGATTCAACATCCAAAATCTTATCAATCCAGTCACCTTGATAGAAGTCTTCTTCATGAGTAACAAGGAGTACGCCACCCTCGAAGGCTTGGATTGCTTTTCGTAGTGCATTCTTCGTATCATCATCTAAATGGTTCGTTGGTTCATCTAATAGAAGAAAGTTGCTTGATGTTAATAGTAGTTCGGCAATCTTCACCTTCGATTGTTCACCACCACTAAGTTGTTTCAAAGGCTTCATCGCTTCTTCGGCAGTTAAACCAGTCCGCGATAAAACTTGGCGTAGTTCCTTTTGTTTCTGATCAGGGTATTCGCCTTGTAGATACTGTAATGGCGTTGCCATATTATTCGGCCACTTCAAGTCTTGTTTAAAGTAACCAAACTTCACCGTACTGGCAATCTCAAAGTCCCCATCGATTGCTGGAATTTCTTTAATGATCGTTTTAATCAACGTTGATTTCCCAATCCCATTAAAACCTTTCAAGACCACTTTCTGATCACGACCAATTGAAAAGTTCAACGCTGGTAGTAACGCGCGATCGTAACCAATCTCCAAATCATTAGTCGTCAATAGAATCTGACTGGCCGTTGCATGATATGGAAAGCGGAAGTTAGCCTTCACGCGATTACTTGGTGGCGTCAAAATATCCATATGTGCCAATTGTTTCTCACGACTCTTGGCAATTGTCGAACGGGAGCCCGCTTTATACTTGCGGATATAAGCTTTCGTTTTTTCAATCTTCTTTTGTTGGTTCTCATAGGCCTTTAAATAACTAGCCTTATTCTCTTCCTTTTGCCGGAAGGCTTGTTGTAGTGTGCCGGTATACTTCGTAGTCTTACCGAATTCGATATCGGCGATACAGGTTGTCACCCGTTCCAAAAAGTCATAATCATGGGAGATTGTGATAAAGGCGCCTTCGAAATGATTGAGATAATCACTCAGCCAATCAATGTGGTTCGTGTCCAAATAGTTCGTTGGTTCATCCAGTAATAACATATCGGGTTCTTCTAATAGTAGTTTCGCTAAAATAATCTTCGAACGTTGCCCCCCACTTAGTTGTGATACATCATGATCCATCCCTAATGCATCAATCCCCAAGCCAGTGGCGACTTGCATAACGCGTGTATCAATATCATAGAAGCTTTTTGCCTCTAATAGTTCTTGAATCGCACCCGCTTTTTCGAGCAATTGGTCATCAAGGCTCTCTGCGTAGTCCGCATAATATTGACTCATTAATTTTTCTTTCTTATATAGATCCGCAAAAGCCGTCTTCAAAAATTCAAAGATCGATAATCCTGGTGCTAACTTCGCATACTGATCGAGATAACCAATCTTAAGATTCTTTTGCCACGTCACTTTCCCTTCATCCGGAAGAATGACGCCCGTGAGGATATTGATTAACGTACTTTTGCCCACCCCGTTTTGGCCGGTAATCCCCATATGTTCGCCTTTGTTCACTTGAAACCCGGCGTCGTCATAAAGTTGTTTATCTAAAAACTGTTGTGTTAGGCCTTCGACTTTTAAAATACTCATTGTTTTATTCCTACTTTCTTTCCAAATAAAAAACAGGGGCAGCATCCGCTACCCCTGTCATGATTACAATCATTGACTATCGACCACTCCATCCATAGTCACTACCCAAATAAACCACTGTCACCAGTCGTTAAATCCAGTAATGTCCTATAGATGACTTTTAATCAATATTAGGCTCTGCACGATGCGTCATCTTTAAATGTACAGAGCGAAGCTTCATAATTAATGGTCGTTCAATTAACATGTAATCGCACCCTTCAATAAGTTAGTCCTATCCTAACATAGAACAATCGCTCATGCAAAAGCCTTAGCTAACCCGTGCACGCAACTTCGCTAACAGCTGTGCGCGTTTGCGCCGAGAAATGATTAGACGCAATTCACCGCGGACAATTGGATAATCCTTAGCCCTACCATGCATCATTGTCGCTAAGTCTTGGCTTGTTAATCCTTGATTAGCCACTTCAATTTTGATCATTTCTGCTAAATACGTACTATAGAATGCATTAAACCCGACATATAAGCCTAGTACTGCACTGATTAGGATCGCAAGCCATAAATTGAAATTCAAAATCGTCTTTAAAACTAACATGCCACAAATAAACGCAATGACCGTGGCCACTATCCCTAATATGATTGTATGTCTTGGGGCGTCTTTCATCTGCTCCACCTTCTTAATAATGATTAATCGTTTATATTTCATTTATATTATACCTAATTTTAGCCGCAATAAGCAGTAAAATCACTTAATTCTTCAAATTAAAAACCGCTAACGTCAAGCGAGACAGTCAACCACGTTTACTAGAATGAGAGGCTATGTATTGTAAAAATTGTGTATATATTATAAATTTTTCTGTTTTTATCCCCGTAAACAGTCTAGAATTGTAGTAGTGCTTTTTTGAATAATATAACTATATTAAGAAGGATAATTGAGTCTATATGAAAAACATTGCTTTGAACATCCGAGATTTTTTCTTAGATGACAAACTACTCTTAGCCGCTGCCATCGCAGCCATTGTCACCTCATTTTTCAACCGCCCACAACTTAGTTACGTTAATTTCCACGTGATCGTCAGCGTCTTTTGTATTATGACGCTCGTTCAGGTTTATCAACGGCTCCACGTGCTTGATTACTTCGCTCGCGAGTTAATTATCAAAAGCCGTTCCAAACGAGCCTTGATGCAGATGTTATTAGCACTAACGTTTGTCGGCGCGATGTTCTTAACCAACGATATGACGGTATTAACGTTCGTCCCGTTGTTCATCTTAATTGCGCGTCAACTTGAATTCTCACCAATCTTACCGGTGACGCTCATCACGATTTCGGCTAACCTCGGTTCTTCATTAACACCATTTGGGAGCCCGCATAATATTTTCCTTGTTTCGTTTTACCATATGACGATTCGCCATTTCTTCGAATATTCAATTCCCGTCTTGATTGTCAGCGTCATTATGTTGGCAGCAACGACCTTCCTCTTTCCAAAAGAACCCATCAAACTTCACGGGTTACATCCCGTTGAAGTTGAAAAAGGGCCACTGTGGTATTTCGTTCCATTAACGGTTGTCGTTTTCCTCGCAGTGTTCTCATTAATTCCATTATGGGTGACACCAATTCTAGTGATTATCGCGATTCTAGCGTTTGATCCTAAGTTATTCAAAACAGTCGATTACGGCTTATTACTCACATTCTTCTGTTTCTTCATCGCTGTTGGGAATTTAAGTCACATCCCAACGATTGCCACATTCATGCGATCAATTGTCGGAACAGCAAAACAAACCTACATCACCGGGATTATCAGTTGTCAATTAATTGCAAATGTCCCAACTGAAATTTTACTTTCAAGCTTCACTAACCACAGCCACGCAATGTTCTTAGCCATCAATATCGGTGGGGTCGGCACAATGTTCGCCTCACTTGCAAACTTGATTGCTTACAAACGATTCAAGAAAGGCTGGGGCAAAGACCTTGGTAAGTTCCTCGTCGTTTTCACTGGCATGAACTTCTTATTCTTAATCATTTTAGGGGTATTCGGCTATTTCCTCATCTAATTCTTAAAAACAGGGCAACTATCTTTACGATAGTTGCCCTGTTTTTTGTCATTTTAACAGTAATCGTCATGATAGCATTCCCATTCGCGTCTTACTGCCGATCAACGCCATCGTGACGCCCTTTAATTAAGCTCCTAAATTTTACAAACATATGACTAACATGACAAATTACCCCATTTCTGTAAAGAAACTGCTATTTAATTGACATGCAGCATTGATATACTCTCCTAGTTCCAAAACTTACCTAGGAGTGACGCTTTATTATCAAAAACAAACCATTCTTGTTAGCTATCGGCCTTATATTGCTGATGCTAATTACAACGAATATCGCGCGTGCCGCATTAACCAATGAAGCAGCACCAGAAACGAACCACCCTGTCCAAAAGCTGATGTCATCTAAAGCCATTGAACAATTCACGGGGCAACCTGCCCAAGCAACTGAAACGTCACTGGTCAAACACGCAACTGTTCTACCAACAGACAAACCCGTTAGCTGTCCGATTCATCCAGATCCTGATTCCGCAGAAATTAAGGAACCAACGCCCGCCCCTGAGCCAGAACCAGTTGCGGCCCCAGCACCTGCCGAACCAACCTTAATTGACAAAGGGACATTCAAATTAACCTTTTATGATCCCGCAGTTCTTGGTGCAACAAGCATGCCCGGCGGAATGTATGCTGGGGTTGCTGCGCACTTAGGCGTTATCCCTCGCGGCTCACAAATCAAGATCACATTAAGTACCGGTGAAGTGTGGTACCGTGTTGTCAACGACACCGGAACATTTGCCGCTTCTAACTCACAACAATTAGACGTCGCAATGCCAAATTGTGACATTCCCTCTGCCGGTGTCTTAAATGCCAACGTGCAGATTGTCCAACCTGCTTAATTCAAAAAAGCCAACCATTCAGATTTCACCTGGATGATTGGCTTTTTTGATGTTCAATTTAGAAATAATCCCATAACATCGGTTTCGTATGACTAAATGCAGCACTGAGTTGAGCGATTTGCTGCGGTGTCCCCTGCACATGCCCAAAGTGTGCTTGACTCTCAAGTGTGCGATACCCCAACATCGCCTTAGTTAGATTTTGAATCGTAACGGTGATGTCTGCGGTCCCCGTTGCTAATTTTGTCACAGCAGCATGTCCTGCATGAATACTTAACTGCCATAAACCGGCATTTTCAGGTAAGAAATCATCTTGAACCACAATCGTTACCGCAGATAGTTCCGCTACTTGATAGGCATAACGCGCGAAGAAATCAGCTAGTGACACAATCCGTGCCATCATATGAGGGACGGTTGTCGTCTTTACGATTGTGGGATCAGGCAATAAATCAGCTAGCGACTCAGTCAGTGCACTCTCATACTGAATTGTCGCATAAGCTGACTGATGCTTAAGAATAAAGCTCAATAGCTGTTCTTGACTTGCAACTGTCGAGGTCATCAGTTCTTGAATCACAAACGTCTCTGGTTGGCGCGTATAAATCATATACCCCGCAACCCGTCCTGTATCTTCTCGATAGACCGCCACTTCCCAATCACTATGCTTCATAACATCATATTGCCACCACCAATCAGTCCGCTGCACACCACCGACTTGATTGTCCGGATGCTGATTGAAGAACGCATCAATCAACGGCACCGCTTGCGCCAATGTCATCCGTACTACTTGTCCTGCACTCGGTGCAAATTTCAATCGTGGTAAGTCAGCCGTTTGAATCTCAAAGTGCGTCTGATCAAAAGTTTGTTCATAGCCAAACCGACGATAGAAGCCGTATGAAAATGGCGCGAGATACGAAAGCGTCACACCTTCTGCACGCATGTGTTCAAACGCGAGTTGCATCAATGCTGCAATCCCACCTGTAACTCGCGACATAACCAATGCCACTCATCTTAAAGGTTTGCCCATTGAGCCGTACGTCAAACGGCGTCGCTAATAAGCCACTTGCCAACCGGCCGTCATCAAAAACGCCAAACCCTGCACTATGTGTATACAACTGTTTGAAGAATTCTTGGCGCTTAGCACTATCCGGTTTATTAAACGCATATTGTGCTAATTCATAAAATACTGGTTCATCTGTTCCAATTAACTTTCTTTTTTCAACCACTGCACATTCCTCCTGCCATCACTTATCTTTCACTATAAGTGAGCGAGCAACAAGATGCAAGCGCCACCTTTGTGATTAGACCGCTTTTTACGCATAAAAAAAACGACCTTTTCTTGGGAGTGGTCGTTTTTTTATAGAAAGAAATCTATGGTTATTAGGGAGTTATTTCGTTAACGAAATTGCACGAAGTTGTTGTGAACTCACTAGAATTCGTTGCATCAACTCGTGAACCGTAAAACGATCAGTTGGTGCATAGTTCAAGATTAAGATATGCACAGTTTCTTCACATTTCTCAATAACCTTACCGATCTATGTCACAGACATAATTTCGTTTGATTGGCCGCGAACTAAATCACCTACTTGAATCGCCATGTCCAGTTCACCTCGTTAATTTATTTAACCATGACCTCATTATAACGAAACCGCTTTATAAAATCAACTATTTACTTATTGTCATAATTAGTAAATATTTATGATTAGTTAAGCAGCTTGCCTATTTTTGAATCTTGCGATAGTCAGCATCGAAATACCGGCCTTCTTGAATATCTTCAATCATACCTTCATAAGGTGCTTCGCTAATTACGTCTTCGTTATTTTGTCCTGCATCACCCATATAAGTAATTGTGGCAAATTCAGGCACTAACATCTTAGGATATGTTTCATATTTTTCACGTGATTCTTCCATGAGTGCAATGTGATCATTTTGGTAGGTCACTGTGATTTCTGGATGTTCTTCAACCCATTTAGGGAAGAAAATCATGTCGTGTAACTTGTTTTCGTTTGGCATGAAGTCCAACGCAACATCAGTCCCAGTTGGTTCTGTCCAAGTAATCTTGAAGACGCCGTCCGTTAACTTAACGATGTTGGCTTCTTGATCACGAACCCAACGACCTGCAACCATCCCACCATGAATTCGGTAGTGTGGTCGTTCTTTGCATACCATTCATACTTCCGCCCATTCTCGTAAGTGTAAATGAAATATGTCCCTAAGAAATCTTCTAATTCTTTAAATTGTTTTGTCCTTTTAAAAGCCTTCATACCATGTAATTAAACACATGTTTTTCTTAACGTGATAAGTGTACTGCTCAATCCTTTTTTTGTCAACTTTAAAAAAGGGCAAAAAAAAATCGCCAGCAAATAGCTGACGATTTTTCTTAATTGATTTCAGTTGCTAATTGGCGTTTCACCGCGTGTTTAAGAATCAGCGGTGCCAAAACAGTGGTAATGATAATCACGAAAATAATCTCTGAGTAATAAAGTTCACTCAACAATTTAGCGTTGTACCCAATCTGCGCGATAATTAACGCCATCTCGCCCCGCGAAATCATTGCCGCACCAATTGTATAGGCTCCTTGTGGCGAATTATTCATCCAACGCGCACCGAGACCACTTCCAATTAACTTCGAGAAAACAGCTAACACGGTTAAAATCGTAATAAATAGAATATGTTGATTCAAGCTTGCTAAGTTCATCGATAAACCGATGCTGACAAAGAATACCGGAATAAATACGGTATACCCAATCGGTTCAATATGGCGATTAATCTCTTCCTTATACGGGGTTTGCGAAATCGCAATCCCTGCGAAAAACGCGCCCACTACCGCACTCAATTCAACGGCCTCAGCGAACCAAACAAATCCAAAACAAATGATTAACGATGTAATGGCGCTCGCATATGGTACTAACAAACGACGACTCAAATGCATAACAAATGGCACAATCCATTTCACACTAAAGTAGACCGCAACCATGAATAAAGCTTGCAGCAATAAACTCAACCCCAAACTCATGTGGGTTGAACTAGCTGCAGCCAGTTGCGCCCCAAAAAGACTGGTCAAGACACTCAAGATAATTACGGCCAGTAAGTCATCCACTACCGCAGCACCTAGTATAATCGTCCCTTCTTTACTTTCTAACACGTTTAATTCACGTAAAACTTCGACTGAAATCGATACTGAAGTGGCTGCAAAAATCACCCCGATGAATAAACTCTCAAGTTGACTAATACCAAAGGCCAAGCTCATCCCATACATACTGATCATCGGGACAATCACCCCTAAGACGGCGACCACTAAACTTGGTTTGAAATACTTCTTCAACAAGGTCAGGTTACTCTCCAAGCCAGCGATGAACATCAATAACACGACACCGATTTCGGAAAACGTGTGGATAAAAGAATTTTCATGTAAGACACCGAACAACGCGGGTCCAAGAATAATCCCTACCAGGAGTTGCCCAATCACAGCCGGCATTCCAATCCGTTTGCTCATGTGTCCTGCCAATAAAGTACTTATTAAAACAATTGCTAAAGTTGCCATTGATTCATTTCCCTCCATAAAAAAGCACGCCAAAATTCCCTTCTACCACCCTAAAGAAGGAAATCTTGAACGCGCAATGCTTCAACCGATTTTTTAACTTATGTAATAATATTACCACAAAGCCACACTGGACGCAAAGTTTAGACGTTGAATTGGTAATAGTATTCATTAGATTGACATCGCTACTTTTTCATGATAATTTTAGAGTAATAACTAACTAGAGGTGAGTATTTTTGGATGACGGCTCGGACGAGGCGTTTTGTTTAATTCATCAGATTATTCCTTATTATCGGCAAGAATAACGATCACGAACGACCGCATTTTGACTTTCGATAATTAAAAGGAGCTTACCATGACTAAAACACACGCTTATCAACAAACATTAGACGAACTGCAAACCAATTATGCCCACCAAGATTTTGAACAGGGGCTTTCGCAAACAGAAGCGGCTAACCGCTTAGCAACCAATGGTCCGAATAAACTCGAGAGCCATCACACCCCGAAGTGGCAACTTTTCGTGCGCCAATTCAACAACTTAATCATCTACATCCTAATCGTCGCAGCCCTGTTAACACTCATGATGGGTCACTATTCGGATGCCATCATCATCGGTCTAGTAGTCATCATTAATGCCATCATTGGTTATTATCAAGAAGCGAACGCATCTGATGCTTTGGAACGAATCAAAGAAATGTTGGCAACCGAAGCAACCGTTTATCGTGACGGTCAGCGGATCGACATCCCAACTGAAGACTTAGTGGTCGGCGACGTTATCTTCCTAGAAGCTGGCGATAGTGTACCAGCGGATTTACGAATCGTTGATGCCGATAATCTGCGTATTCAAGAGTCAGCCTTAACCGGGGAAGCAGACTCAGTTGAAAAAATTGCAACACGCTTAACCGAAGAAGAAGTTGCCCTTGCCGATCAAGTCAACATGGCCTTTGCCTCCACTTCCGTCACTAACGGGAGCGGCTTAGGCATGGTCGTCGCAACCGCCGCTGATACCGAAATCGGGCAAATCTCAGTTGCTGTCACCGAAACGAAAACCCGCCCAACCCCATTGACTCGCGAAATCAACGGCTTAGGGACCGGCGTTTCATTTGTCGTCATCGGTGCGGCCGTCTTTTTATTCCTCTTCGGCTTACTTGGCGAACATTACTCACTCTCAGTATTAGCAATCGCGATTGTCACGATGGTGGTCGGTTCAATTCCTGAAGGATTACCCGCAACAATGTCCGTAATCCTCGCAATGGGGGTCAGCGACATGGCCAAGCACAAACACGCCATCGTCAAGAGCTTACCTGCCGTCGAAACGTTGGGCTCCGTCGACGTGATTGCGACCGACAAAACGGGGACGCTAACTAAAAACGAAATGACCGTGACCGAAATTATCACCGCCGAAACGACTTACCAAGTCAGCGGGAATGGCTATGCGCCCGAAGGTCAGATTTTATTAAATGACCAACCTGCTGAATTGGATACCACCCTCACACAATTCTTAGAGGCTAGTTATGAAGCCAACGATACGACGCTTTATCAAGCCGACAATGGTTGGACCATTAACGGTGAACCAACTGACGGTGCCTTTTTAACCTTATATCATAAGGTTCATGGTATCGACGACTTACCAACAAATACAGAAATTGACATGTTACCTTTCGATTCGGATTACCGCTACATTGCTAAACTCGTGCAACTAACTGATGGTACGCACCGAATCTATATCAAAGGGTCTCCAGATAAATTATTCCCAATGGCCCAACAGGCAATGGTCGATTTCCCAATCGATGACTGGAATGCCGATGTGACCCGTTTATCAGAACAAGGCAAACGGGTTGTGGCGGTCGGTTATCTCGACGTGCCAACAACGACTGCTACAATTACCCATGAACAACTCCAACAAGGGATTCAACTCTTAGGGGTTGCCGGGATTATCGATCCGCCACGCGATGAAGTCATTCAAGCGCTCGCCGAAATGAACGCTGCTGGGGTCGATGTCAAGATGATTACCGGTGACCATCCACTGACGGCTAAAGCAATTGGTGAAAAGTTAAGCTTAGCACCAACGATTAATGCGATTACCGGGCCGGAATGGGATCGCTTGTCGGACGCTGAAAAACCAAAAGCCGCTTTAGAACACCAAGTCTTTGCCCGCACCACACCACATAACAAACTCGAAATTGTCGAAGCCTTACAAGCCAGTCGCAAAGTCACCGCAATGACCGGTGACGGTGTCAATGATGCGCCCGCATTGAAGCGCGCTGACATCGGGGTTGCCATGGGAATTAAAGGAACCGATGTTGCCAAAGATTCCGCGGATATGATTTTAACCAACGATAACTTCGCAACAATGTCCGTCGCAATTCGTGAAGGCCGCCGGATTTACGATAACATCAAAAAGAGTATTCTCTTCTTACTCCCGACTTCCTTCGCGGAAGGCTTAATCATCGCCTTCACGATTTTGATGCAACAAGATATGCCGTTGCAAGCGACGCAGTTACTCTGGATTAACATGGTCTCGGCGATTACGATTCAATTCGCCTTCATCTTCGAACCAGCTGAAGATGGCTTAATGACCCGCAAGCCACGTAAGACCGGCCAAGCGCTGATGAATAAACACGATGTTTTCCAAATGGCATATGTTTCCGTCTTGATGGCCTTAATCGGCTTGTTAGCCTACGATTGGTTACTCGGCCGCGGTGTCGATCAAGTCACAGCCAGCACAATGATGGTCAATATCATTGTCATCAGCAAGATTTTCTACTTGTTCAATATTCGGACTGCGAAACTCGCCTTTTCAAAAGCTTTCTTCACCAACCAAAAAGCATTCGGCATTATCGTACTGATGATTATTCTCCAATTGATCCTGACCTACGTGCCATTCATGCAACAAACCTTCTACACCGAACCGCTTACCTTATTAGAATGGGGCGTTTCGATCGGCGCAGGCTTCTTGATTCTAATCATCACGGAATTCGATAAGATTATCCGTTTAATCTGGGCAAAAAGAAAGGCATAGTAAAAGAGCGTTCTTCTCGATAGGATGAGAGAAATGCTCTTTTTTGGTGTGCTTTTCGAAACTGGCTTTTCCGGTTAACTACAAAATGTGACTTATGACCAAACCCGTCATAAGTCACATTTTTAGGTTAATCCTCAAAGTCGACCCGCTTCAAACGCACTCTAAACGTGCTTCGGCAAGCATATTTCTGTACTTAACCAAATTCGCCCAATCGGCGATTACATCGCCAATTGGGTGAATCCAGTTAATGCTCAAAATATAACCGCTTGCCTACGCACTCTATAATCTACTAATCACTTCTTCTACATTCTTAATCTCCACCGACATTGTGCCGTCTGGGTGGTTGATGAATTCAAATAGATTTGGGTTTTGGTAGACGTCGATTGGGACGATTAGTTCGATGCCGTTTGAGAGTTTGAGTTTTTGTTTGCCGTATTTCTTTTCGGCGATTTCGCGGACGGCTGGTGAGATTGGCGCTGGTGCTGCTGGCGCGTTTTCCGTCATTTCTGCTTTAAACTCACTTTGTGCTGAAACGTTGTCTTTAAAAATCTTCGCCGCCATCTGGCTCGTATCGATTTCTCCATTGGTTTCAATCGTGTCGTAGATCGCTTCTTTGACGTTGGCGACCACATCGTGTTTGGCAACTTCGAATTTCTTGCCGATTTTTTCAGCGGCTTTTTTAACAACCTTGACGTTTTCTTCTAGCGATGGCGCTGGTTCGCTTTCAATCACGTTCGTTGATAAGTAGGTCATCTTTTCACCGGAGAAGGTGTACTTCTTCTCCATCAATTCAAAGCCAAACGTCTGGAGGTTAATCGCAAACCCTTCGTCCGCCTTTTGCGTTTTATTCGATAGAATCGATTGGTGAATAATCAGTTGATTCATCAATGGTCCCTCTTCAGCATTGACATAATGGGTGAAGGCTTGATGATAATCGACCTTCAAAAAAGCCAAGTAAGCTTGCGCATCTTGTTCATACAAGACAACAAACGCATCCGCACTCGGTGCATCGTCACTTTTTTGATAGACCGTGTACCATTTTTCAACGAGGCGTTGGCTAGCGCCGATAAAATCAGCTGTCGCATCGCGCAGAAAAGATGCGAGCTCAGCATCTTGGCGCAGTACGCCGGTCTTACTCTGGGCAGACGATAATTTCTTAATCTTGTTGGTCAAATAGTCGCGTGTGTTCCCATTGGTAAGATCTAGCACCTGTTGTGAGTAAATTGGATCGCCGAGTTCGCGGTCGACCACTTGTAAAATTGCTTGTTTCAAATAAATATCCATTAGTTAACATCCCATCTGTCTAGCGTGTAAAGTATTGAGCGCCTTCAATCGTGTGGAAGAAAATCACCGTTTCGACCATCTCATTGTTGACGCTTTTCAAAAATGGCCATTCGACTTGTAACACACGGAGTGCCGTGCGCGGCCGTGATAATTCCCGTTCAAAATTGGTCTGTACCTGAACGGGGGTATCTTTAAAAATGTGCGCATCGTATAAATAGCGCGCATATGCCGCAAAAATTTGTTGGGCCTGTTCCGTTTTAATCGCGGCATACACTTCACGGAGTGTCTGCAGTCCATATGTCATCAGACTTGCCAACATCAACGACCCATTTCTAGTCTCAACACGTTTCAAATAGCGAATTAGATTGCCCCAGAACTGGCTATACGCCTGAATCTCATCTTTTCGGAGATATGGTGCTACGTCAGTCACAAACGGGTAATGCCAATTTTTAGCATTCAAATAACGCGCCGTCCCAATGTAGAACGTATACGGAAAGCCAAAATAGATCCGCGTTAAATCTTTAATGAACCATTCATTTTCAATTGTAGCGTAATTATGTCCCAAAATCGCGTGGACTTGCATTGCTACAGCTGGATCTTGCGTATTGTTGTGCTTAGTCAATGCGAATAATTGTTGCCATTTTGAAGCGGATAAAAGATCCGGCCGATAATGCTTTATTTGTTTTAACTGAACCGGTGCAGCATTCAAGGTATAGCCACCATCAAACGGTTCATCCAATAATTGGACCGTCTGCACAAAATGCCCCCCGAGTGAGTGACCCAGTCCATAGATGATTGTTGCCGGATTAATTCGGCGCACCCGCCGGACCACATACCGCGTAAACCGCCGTGCGAGTTGGAGTTGCTCATCATTTTCGGTGTTGCCAATCAGCATCGCATCAATATTATACTTCCAATCTTGATAACTCTCACGGACATAATTATCCAGCCGCTGCGTAAACGACTTAATCCGCGGATCATCCATCGTCCCCTCAGTCCCCTTGTAGGAAATGTAGGTATACGATTGGCGATTAAGCGTGACGTAATAGGCAACTGCCGAAAAACCAGTTTGTTCCGCATTCGGCAAAACCGTTCGCGCGTCATAGTGAATCACCGCTTCCGCCGCTTGATGCGCGTGAATAAACACGAGGTACTTCACGTAATATTGCAATTCCTGCACGTTAAAATACTGATCTAAATAATTAAGGGCCATCATGTCCATTTTAAAAGCGCGGCTATCAAACGGATCGGCCAGTATCGGTCCTGGCTTACTCGTGGTCGCCACTTTATCAGGGGCTACATGGTATAAATAGGCGAGCGCCTGCTTCGTCAGTACCGTACTCTCATTGATTTTTTCATTTTGTAAATTGATAATCAGTTGTTTCAAACGATTAATCTTGCGTTGGCGGTTAAATTGCGGATTTGCTTGAACGGCTGCCAAACTCGCCACATCCAATGCCTGCAGTCGCCGTAACTTGGTCCACAAATAGGGATCGGCTCCCGCCGTTGCCAATAATTGATTTAATAGTTTTGTTTTACTTGTTTTAAGTTGTTGATAGCTGAATTCTAGTCGGTTATTGCGCCGTAATAAGGCCTGCGATTGCGCACGGTCAAACGTCAACGGCACATCTAAATGCGCTTTGAACAATAACTTACCCATGTCATCGAAGACTTTTGCCAACCGAAAGAGCGTTGAGATGATCACTGTCGTTTCCATTTGCATCATTCCTTATTTTTGTAATACTTCTATTATAAAGTATCTGACTCAAAAAAGCTGAGACGAAATCGTCCCAGCTTAGATGGTTTTCGGTTTGATGCGCACGCCTGGTTCAAACATGCTTTTTGGTCGCAACAACTTCCGCTTAAGCTAAAATCACCAGTAATTCCAAAAACGGATTACTGGTGATTTTGTCTTAATGCTCATTTGCTAACCGCGACCAACCGCACTCTGTTCTTAAACGTGCTTCAGCAGGCATATTTCTGTGGCTAACCAAATTTGCCAAATTAGCGATTGCGTCGCCAATTCGGCAAATCCAGTTAATCCTAAAAATACGAACGCCTGCTTACGCACTCTGTTCTATGCAGTAATTTTTTTGTCCACAGCTTGGACACACTAGTTGTCTTGTCTTTGGCGTGTGACGGGCAAAGAACATTTTACTTAGGCGTGGTTTGAAGACCGTCTTGCAATTGGGACATAGATAGACAGTTTCTTGATAGTAGAATGTTGTCACATAAATGGCCATCGCAATGATGACCGGTATCCAAATCCACATTGGCCACCAAATTCCACTTAGAAACCCAAGAATTAATAAGCCAATTTCCACACCATCAATCAATAAGCCCCACATCAGCATTCGCCGATGTAATCTTTTTAACTGTGTTGTTTTAGCCATTGCGTCTTCTATGTCGCTGATTGTCATTTCAAAAGGCACCGCGCTAGTATTTTGAATCGATTGCAGTACAAACTGCAACGTTGCTTTCTGGTTAGCTAAGTCTGTTTCTTTTTGGACTAACTGATTGAGTTGTTGTTCGACTAACAATGCCAGTGTATCCGTCGAAGCTTGACTCGCCATCACTTTTTGAATTGCCTTCAGTGAAAAGCCCAGCTGCTTGTAGCCTAGAATAACTTTTAACGTCTGCACTTGCGCATCCCCATACAGCCGTCGTCCATTTTCAGTTAAGCTTGCCGGCTTCAACAAATCCGCCTGATCGTAGTATTGCACCGTCCGCACCGAAACATTACATAATTTAGCGAGTTCACCTGTTGTATATTGCGCCATAGAATATCACCTCCATACCTTGATACTAGCCGATGACGTAACGTCACAAGCAAGTAAAAAAGCATTATTTGCTAAAACTTTTATTCGTTCTCCTTTAATGCACCAATCATATCAATCCCTTTTAACTTGCGATGGGTCATCCCCATCACAATCAGTGAAAATAGCACCGTCATCCCTGCCGCAATCAGGTAGCCGCTAGCTGGAATGATGAGTGGAAAGGCCACTTGTTCTGACGAGGCCATCGTGATGATGAACCAAGTCAGCAATTTACCGATTCCAAAGCCAAGCACAATCCCAATAACGGTGAAGATTACATTTTCTCGCACAATATAGGCCGTCACTTCTTTGTCGAAAAAGCCCAGGACTTTAATCGTTGCCAATTCACGTTCCCGCTCTGAAACGTTGATGCTAGTAAGGTTGAATAAGACGACAAACGCTAAAACCGCTGATAACCCGATGAAAATAAAAACGATTGGGTCTAAATTAGCACTAGCCGTTGCTTGCTTAGCCCCTTGATCACTGATAAACGTTGTGGCCGCCACTTCCGTTGTTTGTTGCAAACGAGTCGCCAACTGTTTTTCTTGCTTGGTAGTCATCTTAGCGGTGCGCACGAGATAGGCATTAGCCGCAACTGGTTGTTGTAGCGTTTTTGAAAGAGCAGATTGGCGGAGATAGACGCTGTTACCAAGGTAGTTTTCACTGATACCCGCAACCTGAATTCGTGCACGCTGACCTTGTGCCGTTTGCAACGTTAACCAATCGCCTTTTTGGACAGCATATGTTTTAGCGAGGTTCGCAGCAATAATCGCACCGTGTTTCGGCAATGTGAGTCGTTGTTGTTCTCGCGGTGTTTGCAAAGCGACGTACTGTGCAATTTTTGCTTGATCAGCGACCGCATAGACTGTCGCCGCTTGATCCGTAATCCCTTTTTGCTTGAACTTAACCTGGGTCATTGTGACCGGTAAGTAAGACCGAACCTTCTCAGTCTGTGTTAAAATCGACTTCGTTTGGGCTGTACTATTCGGTATTTTAAGCGTCACAATTGCTTGGTAATGGGTCAATTGCTTAAACTGACGGTCAGCAACTTCGCCAATTGACGTCTTTAAACCAAAGCCTGCAACCATTAAACCGGTACACCCAGCGATGCCTAAGATGGTCAGAATCATCCGTGCTTTATAGCGAAAAAGATTACGATAAGTTACTTTTTGATGGAAACTCAATCGCCGCCAGAGCGGTGTGATTCTTTCTAACCAAATCCGTTGGCCTGGTTTCGGCGCTTTTGGTCGGAGTAATTGGGTGGGCTTCTCGCGTAAATCGCTGATTAAAACATACCCCGTGGCCCCAACTGTCGCAATCAAGACCGCTCCAATGGCTAATAAAATTGGAGCTGTCCAAAAATGGGTTGGATAATGCGCAAAGGTGTAGACCGGTTTTTGGATTCGATAGACGACTAGCGGTAATAACTTCGTGCCCAAAATGGTGCCAAGCACGGTGCCGATACTACCTGTTAGTAGCGCATATAGTAAATACTTCTGCGCAATTTCCCAATTACGATAGCCTAGTGCCTTCAATGTCCCGATTTCCTTGCGATTTTCTTCGATCATTCGCGTAATGGTTGTAAAGGTAATTAGAATCCCGATTAAGAAAAAGAAGACAGGAAAGACATTCCCTATCGCATCGATGCGATCCGACAAGCTCGTAAATTCATTAAAACCCGGATTAGCACTGCGCGCAGTTAATAAGTACTGTTGCTGTGGCTGAGTTGTGTGTGCTTTTAATTGGCGCATGAGCTGTGTTTCTTTAGTCGCAATGCCGGTGCGATAAGCCTGTGAAAAGCTACTGTGGCGATCCAAATCACTAAAGCGCACCATCATCACCGAATACGGTTGAGGTGCAAATGCCTTTTGTGGCAAATACATAAAGCCATCTAGCTGACCATCCCCGACTGGCACGGTTCCACGTTCCTGACGGTCGATATATAACGGTGAGTCCACATAACCGACCACTTTAAACCGATGCGTCAATAGCTGCTGACTCTTAATCGTCACCCTCTGCCCCAGACGATAATGCGTCTTAACCGCGTTATCCACTAAAATTTCATTCGTTCGTTGCGGATAGCGCCCGGTAGTCAGCGTTAAGCGATTTTGCCGTGCAGTTGGTTGGTAATTATATAATTGTAAGTTAACATCCCGCGCTTCATCGCGATACGGAATCCGATAACCCAATTCAGCTTGGACACCATGCATTTTTCCGACCACCGCACGGTCCTGTTCCGTTAAGCCAGCGGTCCCACTAATCTGTAAATCGGATACGCGTTGCGTGGTGACAAAATGATCCACAGTCTCTTCTAAGTTCGGGCCAATCGATTTAATCCCCACAAACAATAAGACACCCATTAAAATAATCAGGATAATCGCAATGAACCGTCCAATCGCCTGCCGAATATCGCGGAATGTGGTTTGTAAATGGCAAATTACAAGTTTAATCCGAACAAGCCCGGAATCTTTCAATGGCAGTCTGTTGATGATGTATTTTTAATGGTCGTTGATTAATTAGTTCAAGTGCTGCTAGGATCTCATCAGTCGTTACTTGGCTAAAATTGGTCTTTT
>NZ_JBJKTM010000027.1:0-20885 GCF_046580785.1 Latilactobacillus sp. VITA-14 | reverse complement strand
TTCTTACTCCCGAAAGGGTCAGCCCGGCGATAACGCGCGAATTGAAAGTTTTCATTCAATTTTGAAACGTGAATACGTTAATTTCCAAGATTTTAAGACAATTCATGAAGCAATCGCCGGAATTGATAACTATATTCGTTGGTATAGCAGTGATCGTATTTCACTTGTAGCGTAGCTACAGGCTATTAAATTCAATAATGTTGGGGCTTATTTAATATACTCTAAAGCGTTTTTAAAATCTGAACGGGGCTAAAACTTCGGCCTCCGAAAATTAAATTAAGTAATTTAAATTGAAAGTCAAATTTGTTCGTACTTTTATGTCCGGATTCTTGACATAGGAGCCAAACAAAGCCGTCTGATTATCTAAACAAGTTATTATCTGATGCGTTAATGGTGCTACTTTATAGCAACGGTCAAGACCAACAACAAGACGGACAAGACGACTTAGAATATGAATTAGAAAAAAAGAAACGCCACAATCGTAAAAAAGGGCGTCATAGTAGTATCCACAGGTAATTAAAAAATGGAAAAATAAATAGTGACAAAGTAACTATTTATCGTAAGGGCTAAGTAACCCTACTCTTTATATGGCCAAATATTTATAAATTATAGGAGGGGGGAGTATGCTTGGTACACAATTGGTTCCCCAAAACAAGTCCCGCCAAGTGGTCAGTTTGCTTTACGCAAATGACTACTTGGCGGGACTTAAAGTATAAATGTCAGTTACAAAACTATTTTAGTATCTTCCAACTTTCGTATAAACAGAATAAAATGACAATACAGTAGTCGTACCAATTAAAAAGGGAACCAGATATAATTAATGTGAGAGTTATCATGAATAATAGGAATACGCCACCCAAAATCAAGGGTAGATAGGTTAATTTATGCGCTATTAACCATTGGTTAGAAGGGGTGATTATAGGCAATGCTAAACATAATATAACAATTACTATTGTGCTAGTATCCATTCAAATTTCTCCTTAAAGATAGATGAAGACAATTGTTCTAGCGGTCCAATATGCCGCTGTCTTGTTGAAATGTAAGTATTTTATTAGTCCATTACGAATCCCTGTTTCAGATTTACCCTCAAAGTTTGTTAAGTAATTGACAAAAGACTTTAGTGGTTTAGAGGCAATACTCCGTCCAGTATACTTTGCTACATACAACGCAATTTTTTTAACAATAGTTAATTTGATTCCGCGTAAGCGATCAGATTTGTCATTGGAAATTTTGCTTTTTAGGATTTCTAATTGTTCACTTTGACTAAAATTACCATCAGCAACAAGTTGATTGAATTCCTGTTTCTTTTCAGTAGTTAGTTGCGAATACATGCTGTTGAAATCTTCATCTGAGGAGTTTGTGTTGGAAACAGTAGTAGAGTTTTCGGCGGCTTTTACATTTAATACAGGGGAAATAGTTGTTCCTAGTAAGCTACATAATGAGGCAGATACAGCAAATTTAATAAGGCTTTTCATTCAGCAGACCCTCTTCCTAAAAAATTGTTAAACTATTAATCTACACTTCATGTTAGTTACTAATAAGGGGGGTGTCAAATAAAATTCAGCTTAAAAAAGCTACAAATTATAGTCGGTCAGCAAGCCGCTTAATTCACATTCTATTGTTTCCTATGAGCGTTTTAGGAATGGTTGGGGCAAGTCCCCTGCAAATCGTAAACGAGCCTATGGAAAAGCACACACTGCTTTTACTATTCATCACATATTATTGTATGGTCGCAACAATCGCCTTTTGGTTTCAACCACGAGCCGACCGAAGCAGTCGCACCAAGTGAACTTAGTTTGTTTTGACTATGGCTAAGTGCTACAATTCAAATATAAATAACGTGAATAAATGAGAAATAAACTAAACAAAAAGCCCTAACTTATAAAAGCTAGGACTTAACGTTTATAAAGTAGTGAAACAGCACTACTTGGTTTGCATTACTTTTTCCTGGTAGTTAAAGTAATGCAAACGTTATTTCAATTGTTGAGTTAATTATACCAAGTTTTGTGAATTGCCGCAAACCAGTATAAGTATACTTAACAACCGAAGTAATGGACTAAGTAGCTGTAGACTACTTAGTCCATTTTTTTGCGTTTATGAAACATCAATATTCACTAAGTGAGTTGAAACATAATTGATAAAATATCAATCATTAGCGTGGCTAATATTTTATCAACTCTAATCATAGCAACTTTCAATCTTAATTCAAGTTGTTATATTTACCAACTTGACCATTCTTTTACGATCTATCCTGAATCTTCACTGTCACCAGATATTGCTCAATAGCCTTTTTAAGATATTTTGCGATATTTTTTTTCGTATAGCCCTCTTTCTTAGAATCTGTTTAAAATCTTTTTAAGAGTAATATCAAGAAAGCGAGAATGATCATTTGGCGACTTGAATTAAGGTGCCGCTCACAATTTTTCCAGAGCCGACGACATTTATCTAACCAACTGAAAGAACGCTCAATAATCCAGCGTTGTGGTAACACTTCAAATTTATGTAGCTCATTGCGTTTAGCCACCTGTACGGTGGCTTTTAAATTGGATTGAACAGTGGCGGCGAAGTTGTCCCCGGTGTACCCACTATCAACAAGAACTGATTTAACTTGTTGTAAATGTTCACAGTTTAGCGCTAGCATGGCACTAGCCCCATCACGGTCAGAAACATTGGCAGTAGTGATATGGATTGCTTGTGGCAAACCGTTAATATCAACAGCTAAGTGACGTTTTATTCCAGATATTCGTTTACCACCGTCGTAACCATGATGCTTGGCGGTATCAGTATTTTTAACACTTTGGGCGTCAATTATTATAAAAGATGTTTTAGCCGAGCGTGACTGTTTTTCCCGTAGGGTAAAGACAATTTTTTTAAGCATTGATCCAAAATAGAAGGTTCATCAAGGACTTGTTCTTCAGACCATACTCGATAATAATAATAAACCGATTGCCAACGAGGAAAATCAACTGGTAACTGCCGCCACTGACAGCCGGTTTTTAAAACATAGGCCACCGCGCAAAATAAGTCGTAAAGATCATATTTCCGTGGTCTGGTTGATTGTCGTGCACCTTCTAAAATGGGACGGACTAGTTCAAATTGTCGGCGAGAAATATTACTGGGATAATTCATTACTGATCACCTTTTTTGAACTATCATACCAAATTAGCTAGATTTTAAACAGGTTCTTAGTAAAAAACCAATCATTCGTCAACGATGCCTCACTCACTTGATGCGTGATATAGTCTGATTTAGTCATCTTGATTGCCCTCCTCTTTTGTCTTAGCGACGACCTCTACCGAACGTTTTGGTGACTTCCAAACGCCAGCATCCTCGCCTTTAAGAATCTGAATAATCGTTGGTCCGATTTCAACCGCCACGGTGAAAGTATTCACCATCCAATAGATTAGGATATACCATGGCGCAAACGCAATATACTTTAATGATCGTCCACGGTCATTAAAGTAAGATGCCATAATCAACTGAATTAAGCCCACCACAATCTCAATTGAAATAAAAATCGCTGCAAAGCAGAAATTGGTAATTAGACGTGACCAATCCCCTTGGACCAAGCACAACACCTGAACACCAACAAACGCAATCATACTTAACCAGAAAAATAGCGACCAAATAACACTTAAACTGTAATCAACAATAATGGGTACCATTGCCAAATGTTCAATCGGGTGTCTAAAGACATCCATCGATTTCGTTAACAACACATGAATCCCACCGGCAGTCTACCGTCTCCGTTGTTTGACCAACTCAGGCAGTGTTTCAGGCACATCCATAAAAAAGCGAATATGTAGTGCGAAATACGCTTGCCAACCATGCACCTGCATATCCCAAGAAATAGCGATATCCTCAGTTGGTTGTTCCGCTTGCCAACCCCCAACATCTAAGATCGCCACCTTCTCGTTCGAAATAGTGCATGTATTTCCACAATGCATCCACTTCCGGCTTAGAATCGGCATCATTCGATAATGAAAATTGGCCTTTTGAAAATCCGAGTGCAATATTAAACCCAGCGGCTTTCCCACGATTATTAATGATCGTAATCACACGTAAGCGCTTCTCACCATACCGAATCTGCAACCGATTCAAAATAGCACCTGTTTGATCGGTTGAACCATCGTTGAACACAATCACTTCATACTGATTGGTTGGATAATTCATTCACTCTTCAAGGTGTTCAATTGTCGATTCAATCGAAGCTTCTTCATTATGTGCAGGCACTAAAATAGTAATGAATGGCGTCCCTTTTTCTAAGTAACGTGGCATATCTTTGCGTTCTAAAAATAACCAGTAATAAAGACTGGAAACAATGAAAGATAATCCCCCGACGATTGGATACGACACAATTGTGTAGATGAGTATCCTTGTTATGTAATCTGAAAAAGCCATGTAGTCTTCACCCAGTCCTTATTGTTGTTCGATTTTAATAGACGCCAACTTCATCACGGACAATCAATTGCTCTGCAACCAATACAATAGCACATCAGGTTCACATTATTAAATATATTTATTTGAAATTTTATCAATTTTAAAATGAAAGCGTATATTCCACATCGAGAATTAATTATATTCTTATTTTTTGGCGTACTTAACGAATCGAAGCTTTATTTTTGTTGTAAATGCAACAAAAATATTTTATACTATTTTTATCGAAATGAGGTATGCCATCATGACTGAAATTCTCCGCCCAATCGGGGTTATAGCCCGCGCGTTGGAATCCATTGCTAATATTGAATTCCAACAGTATGATTTAACCCGCGGGCAATACCTTTACTTAGTCCGCATTGCAGAACAGCCTGGGATCATTCAAGAACGTCTAGGTGAATTATTAAAAGTCGACCGCGCAACAGTCACGCGCGCCGTTCAACAATTAATTAAGCATGGTTTAGTTGAACGACACCCTGACAAAACCAATCGTAAGATCAAACATCTCTATCTCACCGAGGCCGGTCGAGCCGTCTATCCCGCCATCAAAGCTGAAAACGATTATTCAAATCAAATGGCACTGACTGGACTGACGATCGACGAGGCCCATAATCTTGAAGCACTCCTAAACAAAGTTAGTGCCAACGTTGCCGCAAACTGGGATTTTGTCAAAAAGGGACACGTCCGACACTATTACAGCAAAGGAGGCATCACAATGCCAATTCAAGCTGTCACATTAAACCAACTACCTGACTTACAATCCATCAGCCGTGAAACTTTCACAGCAACTTTTGGCGCTGAAAATGCAGCAGAAGATCTCGCTAACTACTTAGAAGAAGCTTATAATACAGACCGATTAACTAGCGAGCTCGAGAATCCCGATTCGTTCTTCTATTTTATTTATCAAGATGGCGAAGTCGCTGGTTATTTAAAGCTCAACATTGATGGCGCACAAACTGAAAAAGCTGCCCCGGATTCACTGGAGATTGAACGTATCTATATTCGACAGTCCTTTAAGCGACTTGGTTTGGGAACACAACTAATTAACCATGCACTAGCCGTGGCGCAACAATTCCATAAAACTAACGTATGGCTCGGCGTGTGGGAACACAACACTGCTGCACTTAACTTTTACAAAAACCTCGGCTTCAGCCAAGTTGGTGATCACATCTTCCAACTCGGAAGCGACGCACAACGTGATCTGATTATGCAAAAAACATTAACCGTTTAAACACACAAAAAGAGGCAACCTATCAGGTTACCTCTTTTTTCGATTATTGATGCGCACGTTCATATTCTGTATCACAGTCAGCTGTAAAAATGGATTCTGTTCCGGCTTCAATTGCCTTTATGTAATACCATTCTTTATGATCTAGCTTCGTCAATTCTGCTTGCAGTGATTCAATCTCGTTAGCCAACATTTGCCGCCGTTGTTGAATCAACGCCAAGCGTTGGTCCAAAGTTTCATCACCTGCAGTTCGCCAATCGATGTATTGCTTAATATCTTTTAACTGCATACCTTTTTTTTCAAACATTCAATATCACATAAACAGTCTAAATCAGCTTGCCGGAATTCACGCCGACCAGCCGGACTGCGTTTAATAAACGGTAATAATCCTTGTTCTTCATAATACCGTAGTGTCGGAATACTCAAATCATATTGTTGGGCGACTACGCCAATTGATAATGCCATATTAACCTTCCTTATACTTGCTTAAAAATCAACGTCATCTGGCACCATGCATTGACCGCCTAAGTTTTCCAAAGCACTAATTTGGGTCATTTCACTATCTGTTAATTCAAAATCGAAGATATCGGTATTTTGCGCCATTCGTTCTTGATGAGTTGATTTAGGTAATGGTAACACACCTTGTTGAATCCCCCAACGAAGGCAAACTTGCGCTGCCGTTTTGCCGTGCTTCGTCGCAATTGTTGCAATCGTTTCATTCGAAAGCGCACTGGCTTCACCAAGTGGTGCCCAAGCTTCGACTAAGATGTCATGCGCTTGATTATAACGCACAGCTTCTGCTTGTGGCCAGCCCGGATGGACTTCGATTTGATCAACCATTAGTTTGATAACGGCGGTTTTCATGAGTGCATCTAAATGATGGGGCATAAAGTTCGACACACCAATTGCACGGATCTTCCCTTCGTTATATAGATCTTCCATTGCACGCCAAGTTTCAGCATTTAATTCAGCATCTTTGGCTTCAAATTGTTTAGTGTTAGCTGGCCAATGAATTAAATATAAATCTAAATAGTCAACACCTAACGTTGCAATTGTTTGTGCAAAGGCAGCTTTCGTAGCATCATAGCCCCGTTCTGTATTCCATAGCTTACTTGTCACAAAGATGTCTTCACGCGCGATATCACTTTCTTTCAAAGCGGCACCAACACCTTGTTCGTTGCCGTAAACGGCAGCTGTATCAATATGCCGATAGCCAACTGATAAAGCTTCTAAGACCGCTTTTTTCGTTTCTTCATTTGGTGTTTGATATGTCCCATACCCTAATCCTAGAATGGTAACACCGTTGCTTAAGGTCATTGGGGCTGTTAAGGCAGATAATTTTTGCATTTAAAAGTCTCCTTTTTCTAATCAATAAGACTACTTTACAACCTCAAGCTGACTTGAGGTCAACCATTATTTGGGGGCCTATCACTTTTTTTAAATCCGTTAGTGCTTCCCTAGGAATTATGCCTGACTAATAAGAGCCTTAAACTAAACTTAACTATTCTGATTTTTAGCGGCCTAATCCCATCAATAATCGTATCATGACCACTGATAATTCCTATGTAAGGGTTTTATCTTCCTATTTTAGGAATTCGCGGTATAATATAGATATCAAAAGTAGTTAATGGAAGGAAGCGAGAAACATGAAAAAATTTCTATTAGGCAGCCTTATTTTTGTAGGTGTTACAGCAACCAGTGCTTGTTTATTAGCTAAGAAAATGGAACTTTTTAGAGACGATTCTGTGGATTACGAAAAATTCGAAAGCCGTTAGTCACTCGTCATTTCTAAACTGAATCTAGGAGGTTTTTCATATGATTAAGAAAAAAGCAATTATGATTGGCGCTGGCCTTTCTAACATGGCCGCAGCAGTCTATTTAATTCAAGAAGGCGGTTGGTCTGGCGATGCGATTACATTCTATTCATTAGATGACCATGGTTCAAACGATGGGGCACCAGTTTCCGAAACAACCGATGAATATTGGAATAAAAACCATCCTCTCGAAAATACTAAGGGCTACGTTGCACGTGGTGGGCGGATGCTTAACTATCGGACTTATGTCGATTTAATGGATCTTCTAGGTCGGATTCCTTCAGCAACTGAACCCAATATGACGGCTGAAGAAGATACCCGTTCATTCGATGCTCAACACCGCACATTCGACAAAGCACGTTTATTAGAAGGTAGTAAAGGTATTTTGGATGCTGGTCATCTCGGCTTTAATAATAAGGATCGGTTATTAATGACCAAATTGATTATGATGCCCGATTCTGAAGAAGAAAAATTAGACAACGTTTCAATTGCCGAATACTTCAAGGACGATCCACATATGTTTCAAACAAACTTCTGGTACATGTGGGAAACCACCTTTGCTTTCAGAACCCAAAGTTCCGCACAAGAATTACGCCGTTACATGCACCAAATGATTTATGAATTCACTCAGATTGAACACTTAGTCGGTGTTAACCGGACACGTTACAATCAGTACGAAAGTATCATGCTGCCGCTGATTAACTACTTAAAAGCGCAAGGTTGTCACATTATCCTCAATCGACGGATTACTGACTTAGACTTTAAAGAGACTCAGATGACCGATGAAATTACGGTTACTGGTATGACAATGACTAATACTGAGACAGATGAAGTTGAACACGTTACGGTGGACGACGACACAGCGGTCATCTTCACAAACGGGTCAATTACCGATTCCGCAACACTTGGCGATTATAATACACCAGCAGCTGAAAACATGGATTATGGTGCTGCTGCCGGTCTGTGGAAACAAGTCGCTTCTAAATTCTATAATCTTGGTAATCCCGATAAATTCTTCGCTGACCGCAATGCCAGTGAGTGGGTCAGCTTCACTTTAACGACTAAGAATCATATTTTATTAAACGAAATCGAACGGATTACAACGCAAATTCCTGGGAATGCTTTGAATTCGTTCCTATCAACGAAACCAATCACACCACTTGGTCAAAAAGATGTGAATATGTCGATTGTTGTTCACCATCAACCACACTTCACAACGCAAAAACCAAACGAAGCGGTTATCTGGGGTTACTTCCTCTACCCACGTCGTAACGGTGAATTTGTGGATAAACCTTACATCGAAATGACGGGTAAGGAAATGCTTCAAGAATTAATTGGCCAACTATCAAAAGTTGATCCTGGCCCAATCAATATTCGTGAAAAAGAAGCTGAAATTATGGACAGTGTCATCAATAACATTCCTGTCTATATGCCATATGCTTCAGCACTCTTTAATAATCGTGCCAAAACTGACCGTCCAGAAGTCATCCCCGAACATTCAACCAACTTAGCCTTCACTGGTGAATTCGTTGAACAACCTTATCAGATGATTTTCACTGAACAAAGTGCTGTTCGTTCTGGCGAAATTGCAGCTTATCACTTCGCTGGCATTCCAATGGCCAAGTTAGTCGATACACCACGTTATGATCGAGACATCAAGACATTGATGCGCGCAACTAAGAAAATGTTTGCTTAATCCAAAAAAGCGCGGTAGATTTTTACAAATCTACCGCGCTTTTTTTTCTTTGGCAAATTCTATAATTAATCCGAACAGAAATTAAAAAGCCCAAAGCAATCACTTACAATGGTAGTAGCTAATTCCAACCAATATAGGGAGTGATTACTTTGGGTACATCTACTTTATCACGTTTTCAACGTGGCGCACTAGCACAACTGGTCAATGAGGGGAATAAATCTTACCAAGTAATGGCTGACGCCTTAGGCGTCGCCAAAGCTACGATTAGCTATGAGTTGGACCGAGTTAAACCTTATGATCCAGAATTAGCTCAGCAAGATGCAGATCGCAAAAGGCGGAATTGCGGTCGTCGTTCGATGCTGACGGCAGCATTAGCGACTTTAATTACCAATCACTTACGATTAACCTGGTCACCAGAAACCATTGCGGCCGCTTATAACTTGAGCACTGCGTCAATTTATAATTGGCTTAATCGTGGCTGGCTCCCCTTCAAATTGACTGATCTACCCAATCGGAATGTCCGCCAGCACCGAGTGAGCGAAAATCGTGGGAAATTTACAAGTGGGACTTCCATCGAACAACGGCCAACAACTGTTAATCAACGGTTAGCTTTTGGTCATTGGGAAGTAGATACGGTGCTTTCTAGTCGAAGTGAGTCACGATCATGTCTGGTTACATTCGTAGAACGTAAGACCCGACTTCTATGGGCCATAAAAGCCCCTAATAGAACGGCTAAGGCTCTAAACATCGCTTTTGGTAAGTTTATGGGGGCCTTCGGTCCCCAAGTAAAATCCATTACTGTTGATCATGGTAAAGAGTTTGCCAATTATCAGGCCTTAGAACAGGGTTATCAGATCAAAGTTTATTTTTGCCATCCACATTCACCATGGGAGCGAGGTTCCAATGAATATTTTAATAGACGGTTACGCTGGTTCTTCCCGAAAAAGACCAATTTTAGCCAAGTAACGACTGATGAGATCCTAGCAGCACTTGAACTAATTAATCAACGACCATTAAAAATACATCATCAACAGACTGCCATTGAAAGATTCCGGGCTTGTTCGGATTAAACTTGTAATTTGCCTAATTTAAATTGAAAGTCAAATTTGTTCGTACTTTTATGTCCGGATTCTTGACATAGGAGCCTAATGCCCGATGCTAAAATCGGTTCAATGTTAGCGCGGATGCAAAGTTATCCTAAAACACCGAACCCCGCTGATGTGCGCCAAGCACAACAAGACGATGAATTGAACCTCTTTTTCACCGACGTCCAAGTCCGTGGCGAATATCCTAACTACATGAATCGCTACTTCAACGACCACAACATCACACTTGAAATGGCGCCTGATGACTTACAACTAATCAAGGACTACCCAGTTGATTATTTAAGCTTTAGCTATTACATGTCGATGGTCAGCTCAGCGAAACCCGCTGGCGAAAAAACAGCCGTCAACTTAATTCTCGGCGAAAAAAATCCGTATCTCGAAGCTAGCGATTGGGGCTGGCAAATTGATCCCGTTGGTTTACGGATTACCCTCAACAATCTCTGGGAACGCTATGGTGTGCCTCTCTTCGTCGTCGAAAACGGCTTAGGCGCAATCGATCAGGTTGACGCGAACGGCCAAATCCACGACGAGTACCGCATTGACTACGTGCGCAAGCATATCGAACAAATGAAAGAAGCCGTTAAAGATGGCGTTGATCTGATGGGCTACACAATGTGGGGGCCAATCGATTTAATCAGCGCTTCAACTTCTGAAATGTCTAAACGCTATGGCTTTATCTATGTTGACCAAGATGATGACGGCAACGGGACACTCGCTTGCAGTCGCAAAGAATCGTTCTACTGGTTCAAAAAGGTCATTGCTAGCAATGGTGAAGACCTATAATATCGAAGAAAAAGCCCCTGACAAAAGTCAGGGGCTTTTTGATTATACTTTAAAAATAAATTGATCAAATGCTTGGGCGATCCCGTCCGAATCGTTATCAGCAGTAATAAAGTCAACGTGTGCCTTTGCTTCAGCTGAACCGTTACCCATTGCCACCGCAGTACCGGCAAATTGGAACATTGGGATGTCATTTTTCTCATCGCCAATCGCCATGATTTCATCCGGCGCGAATCCAAGTTTATTCGCGAGGTATTGCACTGCTTTGCCTTTATTAACATCAGCGTGCATCACTTCTAAAAAGAGGTCAGCCGCACGAACAACATAATTATCAGTTCCAAATTGCGCGTGTACCTGTGGTTCATGTACATCTAACTGTTCGCTGGTCCCTGTAAAGACCGCTTTGACCATCTTCGTGGCCGCGTCGATTTCATTCGGTTTGCGAATATGAATACCAGCTTCGTTTTCCCAAGCTTGCACCACCGTCATTGGTGCAACATTCACATTACTCGTATAAATCACACTATTTTGATCGAGCACATTATACGGTAAGCCCGTTGCTTGCGAGTAGTCATCAATCGCTTAGTAGGTTTCTCGGCTGATGCCAGCTTCTTTCAAGATTTTACCAGACGCCGTTTCGATAATACTGCCGTTAAACGTAATCACGTATTGATTATCACCGGCAATCCCTAGTTGATTTAAAAAGGGCACCACGCCAGCTAATGGGCGTCCGGAACACAAAACGACTTTCACACCCTGTTCCAGGGCCTTAGCAACTTGTTGTTTCGTACTGGCTAGCACTTGGTGCTGTGAACTCAATAATGTATCATCAATATCAATCGCGACTAATTTAATCGTCATCTCAAAACTCCTCAAATTGAATTTAACTTGCACAACGTTCGACTACATATGTTTGGCAATTGTTTCATTAACCGCTGCTTTTTGATCTTCAATCAATGCAACCCGACTTTCGATGACTTTAATATCCATCGTAATTTCCCGGGTTAAGCCTGGGGTGTTGAGCTTAGGTTCAAAGAAGGCTTTGAACTCTGCCAACCGTTCTGGGGTTTTAAAGATTGCGGCAATCGAGGTGATATACGTTGTAAATTCCATATCACCGCCGACTGTCTCTTCTAGCCATTGCCAATCGTTGCGAATCCAATCCCAGGTTGCTTGTTGGCTCTTGTCGTTGGCGAGTAATCCGCGGAACCAAGCCCGCAAATCTTGTGGTTTGATGGTGCTGGCATCTTCAAATTTTCCAATTAAGGTCGCAATTAATTCAGGATCAGTCGTGCGCGTTAAGGCCGCAGTCAAATCATTCTTATAGCTCGCATCACTCGTTTGGCGATAAGCTGCTAAGAGCTGATCATAAAGTGCGGCATTCCCGAAGTTTTGGACCTCATTCATCAAGACCAGTACCCGAATTGCGGCTGGTAAGGTGACCAGTTTTTCTTGGTTCGCTTGGAATAAAGTATGGGCTACATCAATGGCTGCTTGGTTTTTAGCATACAAGGCTGCGCTTAAAACAGTTGGGCGCATTAACTGATCGTCATTGCTATCAGTCGGTTGAACCAGCCAACCTAAGCGCGCAACTTGCGCTTTACTCAATTGGTCGAAGAATCGACGTAGGTGTTGTTCACTTTCTTCACCAGGTGTCACAAATTTCTTCAAGTTACCAGCAACCGTGTAAAGGGCATCTGCCACGACATTTGAATCACTCTTGGCAAAAGGTGCTAAAACAGGCACAACATCTGCGTACGAAATTTGACGTCCTTCAGCTAATAAGCGTAAGTCTTGCAGTAGTTGCAGTTGTCCAATTGGTGCCATGTTAGCACTACTATTTAAAATATCATCTAATAATGTTTGATCGTAATGAACAATGAAATGCGATTCGTTCCCCACGTTTAAGCGGAATGGTTGCCCATTGTCGGCGCGTAATTGAGCATAATCACCGAGTACCAATTCACGGTCAGTCATCAATAATGGGGCTGCCGCATAGTTGCTCTTCAATGGAATCTGCCATTGACGCCCAACTTCTTGACCCTCACCGATAAAGAATTGTTGTTGGTTAAGCGTTAATTGTCCGTCAACGACTTTGGCCGTTACCACTGGATAACCTGGTTGTTCGAGCCATGAATGCATAATGGCCCCAACATCTAAGTTAGCGGCGTGCCCCAGTGCTGCCCACAAGTCAACGCCAGTCGCATTTCCGAATTGATGTGCTGCAAAATAAGCTTTCAAACCAGCGCGTAGAGCATCGTCACCGATTAAAGCGCGAACCATCACGAGCATCCGGGCGCCTTTGGCATACACGATTGCGCCATCAAATAACGCATCGATTTCGGCTGGATTATTGACTTGCACATGCACCGATTGGACCCCATCAGTCGCGTCACGTTGTAAGGCTGCCGCTGCTTCCGAGGTTTGGAAACTTTCCCAAATATGCCAGTCCGGCTGCAACGCATCGATTGCGACGTATTCCATCATATTGGCAAAACTTTCGTTCAACCAAAGATCGTCCCACCATTGCATCGTTACTAAATCACCAAACCATTGGTGTGCTAATTCATGCGCAATCACAGTCGCAACGCGGTGTTTCGTATCCAAGGCAGTATTATCAGGATCGAGTAATAAATAAGCTTCCCGATAAGTGACTAAGCCCCAGTTTTCCATCGCGCCGGCCGAAAAGTCTGGCAATGCCAACTGCCATGAATGGGGTAATGGATAGGGTGTTTGGTAGAAGTCTTCAAAGAATTCGATTGACCGTTTAGCAATGTCCAATGCAAAATCGAGCTCGTTTGCTTGATGTGCCTTAGTAGCAAAGACGCCAACTTGCACGCCGCTCTCCGTTTTGGTTTGAACCCCTTGCAATTCACCAAAAGCAAAGGCCACAAGGTACGTTGACATCCGGACCGTTGTTTCAAAGTGGTGAACGCCATCGATGACTTCTTTTTCAGGCATGTTGCTCAGAATCGTTTCGCCTTCGTGCTCATCGAATTTAACCGCTAAATCAAAAGTCGCTTTGGCTTCTGGTTCATCAATACATGGGAAAGCTTGCCGCGCAAAATTGGTTTCAAATTGCGTGCCGATTAATTCTTTTTGCACCCCATCGACTTGATAATAAGAAGGATAGATGCCCATCATTGAATCCGTTAAAGCGGCAGTATAGGCAATTACCAAAGTCACTTCGCCAGGTTGGCCGACTTCGACTTTCAAGGCATTTGCGTCATTATCAACTGTAAACGGCATACTCTTACCTGCAGCCGTCACTGTTTCAATCACTAAACCGTTCTGATGAATTAAAACAAGTGCTTCTTTAGCAGTCCCCGTAATTGTCGTCCGACCACTAAATTGTTTTTGAGCCCGATTAATATCTAGAAAAACTTGATAATGTTCCGGTTGAAAGCTTTGATAAAAACGCATCAATTCTGCCATATTATGATCTCCAATTTCATTTAGAATACTGTCATTATACGACTTTTAGCCTAAAAAAGCTGTTGTCATCCATTTCATATTTTGATTATCAGCTTGGTTGCACTTAATTAAAAAAATCACCTTATGAAGTGAACCCCCGATATTGGACCAAAATCCAATATCGGGGGTTTTTATATTGACCAAATATTCTAAAACATTAAAAATAAAAGTTGTTCAGGATTATCTAACGTCACCCTTAGGTTATAAATTAATAGCGAGAAAATATGGTATTAAGAGTAACTCACTAGTTGTCTCGTGGGTTCAACGTTATAAGGCCTTTGGCCCAAAAGGACTAGATGTCCTATCACCCGAAAAAACATTTGATGGCTCATTTAAGATGAATATTTTAAAATGAATGAAAACGAATAAGGCTTCTTATCCGAAAACCGCACTTCATTTTAATATCTCAAATGTCGGGACCACCTGGCAATGGCAACATATTTGGGAGACTGAGGGTGCTGATGCCTTATATCGTTCCAAAGGACGGCAAACAATTATGTCAGCTGATAAATAATCAAAAAAACGGCAACAAACAGAGTTAGAACGTCTTAGAGAAGAAAATGAATTGCTACAAATCGAGAATGAATACCTAAAAAAATTAAGAGCCTTAGTCCAGGAAGAAGAAAACAACAAGCGCAAGTCATCCAAGAGCTAAGGCTTAAACCCAAACTAGTAAAAATTCTAAAAATAGTTGGTATGGCCAAAAGTACGTATGAATACATTATTAGTCATGAACCGAACGGTTCATCTGACCAATCTGTTAAACAAACCATCCAAATAATCAAGAAGAATCATCCAGCGTACGGCTATCGTCGTGTAACTGGTGAATTACATCGTATGAATATCTTAGTAAATCATAAAAAAGTACTTGTCTTAATGCGAGAACTGCAATTACTATCAACTGCATTTAACAAACGTACTCGTAAATATAATTCATATAGAGGCAATGTTGGCACCGTTGCTAAGAACTTAATCAACCGTGTTTCTTCACTGATCGTCCTTATCAAAAACTAGTAACAGACGTTACTGAAGTTCGCTAGGGAACCAAGGCAATTGATGAACGCGCCTATTTCACATGTATTTATGATTTATTCTCAGGTGAAATTCTCAGCCATCAAGTTAGTAAACCCCCTACTGTTGAATTTACTACAACTGTTTTGAATCGAGCAGTTAAGAAAATCCCTAAGAATTTAAAATACCGGACAACAGTCCACTCAGATCAAGGATTTCAATACCAGCATCAAGATTGGACTCATATCTTGAAAAAACATCGCATTTTTCAAAGTATTTCTCGCAAAGCAACATGTTTAGATAATGCAGCAATGGAGAGTTTTTTCCATATTATGAAAGCCGAAGCTTTCTACCAAAAAGAAACCGATACTTATGAAACGCTAGTTTCACAAATATCGGTTTGGATTGATGATTATAATTTTTCAAGAATTAAAACAAAACTGGGTTGTAAAAGTCCGATTGAATATCGAATTTTTACAACCCAGAAAGCTACTTAAAGTTTCGTCCAATATTTGGGGTTCACTTCATTAATCTTAAAAACAGATTAAGGTGATTTTTTTATGCTCAGTTACTAAATACCATTTTGAAACGCGCTCGTCGAAGCAATGCCTTATGTTTAGCTACATCAGTCAAACCACTGACTGCATCAGTTATTCGCCTGCTTAGGCTAATCCGCACGCACTACCCGCTTAGTCGCCCACTTTTCTTAAACTTGTTGTTTAGCTGGGCGAATTAAGACTTCACTAACCACTACATGTTTTGGTTGGTCAATCGCATATAAGACTGCGTTGGCAATGTCTTCTGGATTGAGGGCCAACGCTGATTCTTCTGGTGCATCCATTAATTGCTTAACCCCTTCGAAAACAGCAGGGTTGCCAATCGTATTCACCAATTCTGTTTTAACAGCCCCTGGTGAAACAATTGTTGAACGAATGCCGTTATCTTTTTCTTCTTGGCGTAAGCCTTCCATAATAGCGCGCACTGCATATTTAGTCCCGTTATAAACGGCAGAAGCTGGATAAACCACATGTCCGGCAACCGAATCAGTTGAAATAATCAAACCATCTTGTTGGGCTTGCATCGTTGGTAAGACCGCACCGATCCCGTTTAAAACGCCCATGATGTTGATATCGAGCATCTTTTGCCATTGATCATAATCGCGTTCGCTCAGGTTTCCTTGTGGCATGACGCCGGCATTGTTGTATAAAACATCTACGCGACCGAAATGATCAAGCGCCAATTGGACTAAGCTCGCCATTTGATCACGATTAGTCACATCCGTTGCTTGATAAATCGCATTTGCACCGATTTCTGATGCTAAAGCTTGTAAACGATCTTCACGACGAGCTGCTAAAACAACCTTAGCCCCTTTGCTTGCTAATAATTTGGCAGTTGCTGCCCCAACCCCTGATGAGGCACCTGTAATGATCACGACTTTATTTTGAATTGACATGTTAAAACTCCTTTTCTAATTTGATTTGACGCATGACTTTCGCTGGCGTTCCGGCAACAATCATATTGTCTGGTACATCTTTGGTGACCGTGGCGTTAGCAGCGACAATCGCATTCTCACCGACCGTCACCCCCGGTGAAATCGTTGCGCCGGCACCAATCCATGCGTTCTGTTTGATATGCACTGGTTTAACGAATAAACCGCGCCGGTCAGGCTTTTACAACCAGACCAATAAAAAGCCGCCACGCTAAGCGTGACGGCTTTTTTAACCCACTTGATTTGCGAAATTGCTTAATTTATGTCCGTTGCTTTCCCAAAATAGGGGCTCTATAATGCATATTGAATCTTATCTGGAGGTCTTTTGATGATGGAAAAAACTGAAAAAATCGCAATTTTAGAAAAACTGGTCTCAATTGATACAACAGACCAAGCAGAAGGTGTGATTGCCGACTACTTAGCCGATCTATTCGCACAACATGGTATCCATACTGAAAAAGTGGCTTCTAAACCAGGCCGCGAAAACTTAGTGGCCTATCTAGGCGAAGCAACCGACAAATTCCTCGGTGTCACTGATCATATGGACGTCGTCAGCATCGGTGATCGCAGCAAATGGACGAGTGATCCCTTCACTCTAACCGCTCGCGATGGTAAACTCTTCGGTCGAGGCGCAACCGACATGAAGTCTGGTCTGGCTGCGCTTGTGATTGCAATGATCGAATTACACGATGAACATGTTCCTTTAAACGGCCAAATCAAACTACTCGCAACCGTCGATGAAGAAAAGAACGAAACTGGTGCGCAAACTTTAACCGCTCAAGGCTATGCCGATGATTTAACAGCCTTATTAGTTGCCGAACCATCTGGCGTTGATAAACAAGCCTTGGCAAATAACCCCGACAAATTCCCCACAGAAACGGCCCAAAAACTCCTTGCGGCTAATCAAACCAATGAACAACATTTCTTAATTTTCGCCCATAACGGTTCCCTTGATTTTAAAGTGACGGCAACTGGTAAAACCGCGCACAGTTCAATGCCCGCACTCGGTATTAACGCAATTGATCATTTGCTTGCCTACTACAATCGGCAAAAACAATACTTCGATCAGAAACATCCTATTGATGATGTCCTCGGCGATATCGTGCCTATCACAACCTTAATCAACGGTGGTGAACAAATTAATTTGGTCCCCGGTCACGCAGAACTTACTTGTCGGGTTCGTACAACCCCCGCCTTAACTGGCGACCAAGTGATTGCTGACCTCAATACCATCATTGCGGAACTCAATCAACAGGCAGACATGAATCTGGAATTGACCGTCATTAATAACCAACCACCCGTTAAGAGCAATCCACAAGCACCATTCATTCAAGCTGTTCAAAAAATCGGGGCACAAAAGTTATCCCAAGCTTATCCACTGATGCACGTTGCTGGCGGTACCGACGCCGCCCACCTTGCTAAGCACAATCCTGACTTACCAGTGGCAGTTGTCGGCCCCGGCAATGATACTAGCCACATGATTGACGAATATGTTGATGAAGAAATGTACCTCAAACACATCGACTTCTTTAAAGCCGTTATGCTGGATTACTTAAAATAACAACACAAAAAAACATCACCTAATATATGCCCTACTTAAGAGCTTATCGGATGATGTTATTATTTAATCGTGATACGCCTTCAAGCTATTTTTAAGCTAAGGCAGTATTGATTTCTTGTGCTAATGTTTCTTTCCGTTGTAACCCAACCATTTGTTGCACTAATTGGCCATCTTTCATGACCAACAAGGTTGGAATTGATTGGATGCCGAATTCAGCCGCCAAGTTTTGGTTGTGATCAACGTCAACTTTGGCGATTTTAGCTTTACCCGCGTAATCGTCGGCTAGTTCTTCGACAATTGGGCCTTGCATCCGACATGGTGGGCACCATGTTGCCCAGAAATCGACTAATGTGACCCCTTCTTGAACTTCATCTTTAAAGTTTGCTTCAGTTAGAATTTGTGTTGCCATTGCGATCACCTTTCTTTTCAAGAAAATCATTCAACGATTTCATTGAATTACTCATAATATACCACCATTGGGACGTGCCGTCAAAAAGGACGCTTCATCTTATTCCGTTTCGGTCATAACTCGCAACCATTCCCACACTGATTGATTAAACGTTGCCACTTTAAACCCAGCAGCTTGTAGTTGTTGACTGGCAACATTGGCGTAAGCACATAGACGACCACGACAATAAACCACCACTTCTTTATCCTTGGGGAGCTCAGCTAATCGTTGATCCAACTGATCATATGGCACATTGCGTGCCCCTGGTAAGTGTTGACTTGCAAACTCATCTGCGGGACGCAAATCAATCAAACACACATCGTCTGCCATTAATTTCGTTTTCAATGCGTCACCAGTTAACGCTTCGGGGGCACCTGTTTCTTGCGCGAGTGTTTTTTCCAAAATCGTCATCTCTGGCAAAGTTTCTTCGCAGACATCAACCAAGAGGGTTACCAATTGTTTGACCCGTTCTGAATTTAAACGATAAGTAACAAAATTCTTCTCGCGTTCAATCGCCACTAAGTTTGTTTGTTTCAAAATTTGCAGGTTCCGTGAAACGGTAGCGACACTTAAGCCGACTGTACTGGCTAAGACTTCCACCGTTTTGGGGCCTTGCGCAAGAATGTTCAACAGTTGTAGACGCGTCACGTTCCCTAACGACTTCCCGACTTTGACCACCTGCTCATAAACCGCATCCCGGTATTCTGTAATGCGTTCATCCACTTTCATCGCCTCCCAATAATCAACGCCTTTATTGAATAGAATCAATTTAACATTTCTAGACAAGTGGGTCAACTAAACAAGCTAGGCAATTAAAGTAAGACACCTCAGTTAATTGCTTTCTTCAAATCAACGGTGCCCTGATTAGCTTCTTTATCTGTAATTTCAAAAATTAGTATAAATTGCCACTCTTGACCGACTTTATCAGTTACGTTCATTTCAGTATATTTCCCTATCTGAATTCCTAATTAAATGAACTAATGTCTAAAATAAAAAAAGAACCACCACTCAAGCTATGTACTAGGGTCCTGTCAAGTTGCCGGATGAAATAATATAAAATCTAATATGTTCCTAAACGGCTTTATTCCAGTATTCATCTGGAGTAAGGCCGTTTCTTTGTGTTGAACGATTATAGTGATTAAAATATTCGATTCCTGCTTCAACCAATTTCATTAGTTCTTGATAGGTCTTTGGCATTGGATGGATGTAAGCTGATTCCTGAGACAACTTTTAAGAGAGGGTATAATGAATAAATCATCTCTCAAAAGGAAGGAATTTTTACATGCCAACTCGTTACGACAAAGAATTCAAACAAAACATTATCAACCTATATAAGCAAAGCGAATCAGTTGCCCAACTGGCCAGAGAATATGGCATTGGCTATTCAACAGTTCATAAGTGGATCCAGGGCCAGGCCAAAACTCAATCCGGTAAATCGCCAGACGAAATCAAAGCGATGGAAAAGCGACTGGCTTCGCTGTCTGAGGAGAACGAAATCCTAAAAAAAGCCCTGGGCTTCCTTGCGCAGAAGTAACCAATATCTTTGATTACATTCACCAAGAAAGCCATCACCACCAGGTAACCAAGATGTGCCGAATCCTCGGTGTTTCCAGAGCTCAGTATTATCGTTATCGATCCCCCAAACCTTCAAAACGCCGGGCCGAAGATGCGGGCTTGAAACAACGGATTCTGCGGATCTTTGCGGAATTTAAGCAGCGATACGGTGTTATGAAGATCCACCATGAATTGAATCTGGAACTTCAACCACTGCAGCTTCGGTGCAGTCCACGACGGATTTCCCGGCTCATGAAGGAACTGGATAGCCACTCCGTTACCGTCAA
>NZ_JBJKTM010000026.1:0-21734 GCF_046580785.1 Latilactobacillus sp. VITA-14 | reverse complement strand
AGCCAGTGAGTTGGCCGAACGGCCAGTCTGACTTAAGCTAACAATCGATTCTTTAAATTCATTTGAATATTTAATTGCCATAATAAAAAGCTCCTTTATGATGTATTATATCGAACAGTTTGTCCGTAATTCCATCATAGGAGCCAGTTAAAGTTAATTAGAAAATAAGGAGTGAAACGCAATGAAAAAATTAATGATTGTTTGTGGTAGTGGTATTGCAACATCAACAATAGCAGAGGGTAAGATTAAGGAATATTTAGAAAAAGAAGGTGTACTTAGTCAAGTACAAACATATAAAGGGAACATAGCAGAATATATTAATCAAATTGATGATTATGATGGATTTGTTAGCACAACTATTGTACCTGATAATGTAAAAGATAAAGTAATCAATGGAGTGCCATTATTAAGCGGAGTAGGAGTTGATAAGGTTTATGAACAAATAATGACTAAATTAAATTTAAAATAAAAAAGAAGATTCTAAGAATTCAGTTTCTTAGAATCTTTTATTTTGGCTGTTGAAATATTATTATTTATGATACTTTCGCGATTTCTGGGTTGTTCCTTCTCAACATGCGTTATACTATTAGTCAGTTACTATTTTGATCAATTGAAGTAAGAGGAATTTTAAATGCAAAAAAAACTAGTTATCACGGAAAAACCGAGTGTTGCCAAAGAGCTTGCTAAAGTTCTAGGAACAACTCAGAAAACTAAAACCTATTTTGAGGGTGATCAATACGTCATTACTTGGGCGTTTGGGCATTTGTTATCGCTGCAATTACCAGAGGATATCAAAAAAGAATGGCAACAATGGCGTTTGGAAGACTTACCGATTATTCCGAAACATATCGGTTTAAAGCCATTGCCTAAAACGGGTGGGCAATTAAAAGCCATCAGTCACCTCGCCAACCGCAAAGATATTTCAGGTGCGGTGATTGCAACTGATTCGGGGCGTGAAGGGGAAGCCGTTGCGCGCTATATTTTGGAATGGATTAAATTCGATAAGCCGGTTGAACGGCTCTGGATTTCATCGCAAACGACTAAGGCAATTAAAGCAGGGTTTGCAAACTTAAAACCGGCCAAGCAATTCGATAATTTGTACGCATCAGCGTTAGCACGCGGCAAAGCGGATTGGTTGATTGGCTTGAACGTGACACGGGCATTGACGACCAAGTATGAAGATAATTTATCCGCTGGTCGGGTGCAGACACCAACGTTAGCCTTTGTGAACGAAACGGCACAACAAATTAATCGTTTTAAACCGCAAACCTACTACACAATTCACTTGACGGTCGATCAACAGCAAGCCGCCTTACAATTAGCAAATCCGCAAAGTATTAAGACGCGCCAAGCGGCAGACGACTTAGTTGCACAATTGCAACAAGCCAAAGGCCAAGTGGTCAGCGTCAAAACAACGCAGAAATCGCAATCAGCACCTTTACCATATGATTTAACGGAACTCCAACAAGTGGCCAACGCAAAGTATGGTTTATCCGCGAAAAAGACGTTATCCTTGATTCAATCATTGTATGAAATCCATAAAGTTGTTAGTTATCCACGGACGGATTCGAAATATCTCTCAACAGATATTGAAGGGACTTTGAAGGAACGGTTGTCGGCATTAGTCAAATTTGATCCACGTGCTAAGCAATACTTGGGGCAAGGCAGTCAGGTCAAACAAAAAGCCGTCTTTAATGGTGGCAAAGTAACGGATCACTACGCTTTAATTCCAACTGAAGAACCCGTTCGTGCCGAAAAATTATCGACGGATGAACTACGCATGTATCGCTTGATTGTAGAACGCTTTTTAGGGTTATTTGCTGATCCATACGTGACAGCTGTTACGAAAGCCACCGTTAAGTTTGGTGATCAAACCTTTACGTTTAAGCAAACAAAAGTCGTGCAACAAGGTTGGCATGCTACCGATAAAGAGGGGCAACCAACCGCGACGGCCGACTGGCGAGAAGGGATGGTAGTTCGCGCTAATTTTGCGGTTAAAGAACAATTGACGACGCCACCTAAGCCATTGACTGAAGGGACGTTGCTCGGGAAGATGGAACACTACGGTTTGGGGACGCCTGCCACTCGTGCTGAAATCATCGAAAAATTAGTCCGTAGTGAACTCCTAGAACGACAAGGTCATGCTTTAGCAGTGACGCCAAAAGGCCAGCAACTTTTGAAATTGGTTAATCAGACCTTGGTTTCACCAGAACTGACAGGAAAATGGGAACAGTCGCTTGAAGCGATTGCCAAAGGCGAAGAAAATCCGAAGGCGTTCATCACTGAAATCGAGGGTGCCACTAAGACCTTGGTCGGTGAGATTAAAAAGAGTGAGACGGAATACCGCGATTTTGCAGTGACGAATAAAAAATGTCCGGAATGTGATCATCCGTTAAAAGAACGCAATACGCGTGACGGTAAAATTTATGTCTGCACAAACTGTCACTATCGGCGTCGGAAAGATCCGAAGGTTTCCAACCACCGCTGCCCACAATGTCATAAGAAAATGGTGATTATTGAAGGGCAAGGTGGCGCATACTTCCGGTGTCTTAATGATGGGACGACCGAAAAGATGCTCGACAAAAAAGATCGTAAGAAGAAAATCTCTAAACATGAAGAACGCCGCTTGATTCAAAAAGTGAACCAAGAAGATGAACCAGCGGAAAGTCCATTAGCCGCTGCATTGCGTAAGGCAATGGAAAAATAAGCTAGCAAAAGAGGTAGCAACTAGAATTATTCTGGTTGCTACCTCTTTTTTTTGTTTAGAAAAGTTGTTTGACTTGTTGTTTGGTGCGGTCAACAATATTCTGACCGTCTTTGACTTGCATGCTAGCATCTAAGTGAGAACGACCAGTCATGTAATCGAATGCGACGCCAGGTTCAACATTCCAGACGTAATCGTTGAAATTCAGCGTGCCATCTGTTGAAATGGCTTGAACCCAGTAACCGCGCGGCATCAGTTCATTACCCCGAAAAACGGTCGTGACTTTGTAAATCACTTTTTTGTTTGCTTCGAGCGCAGTGCGGACTTTTTCTTCAAAAATCTGCATCGTTTTCTGATTACTGTACGCGCTTTGGGTGGCGAGGTTAAGTGGATTATCTAAACTGCCTGGTTGACCAGCTTGAAAGTTACCATTCTGATCAAAATTAAAAGTGAGTGTATAAGCAATCAAGTGGCCACGATTTTGCGGTGTGATTCGGCGGCCATTGACAATCAGAGGTTGATTATGCCAACCCGTTGGATTCCAAATTTGGCGCGTCCGGCCTTCTGATTTGCCCAGATTCCGCTTTGATAAGTAAGCTGTGACGCTAGTTGTTCGGTTAAGCTGGTCGAGTTGCCCATAGACGATTTTTTCACCTTGCCAATCCGTTGCTGTTAATTGGCTTTGTTCGTTATTAATTGGTAGATAGGCCGCAGCTCCGCTTTTAAAATCTTGATCAGCAATGGCTTGATAATCAGGACTGACTGAGGGTGTTTGTTTAGCTGGTTGCTCAGTAGCAACTGTAGCAGGGAACACATTTTGTAAGACATTGTTGCGACCACCGAGATAACCGACTGCCAAGATAGCAATGGTTAAGATGGTTCGTCTAATTTTTTTCGTTTTCAAAAGAGATACTCCTATTAATGAAAATTGATTTGAGACAAGATAAAAACCCACGAGATGAATTGATCATCGGTGGGCTGAAGGTATTATTTTGAACTATTGCGTAGTGTCAGCGTCGTGCCAATCGTAATGACTTGGGGGATAATTTCGCTAGCGGCGAGTTGTTTAACCAATAACTCGGCAGCTGATTGGCCCATTTGTTCAGTGTAAACTTTAACGGAACTTAAAGTAGGGAACGTGTATTGGCAAATTGAGGTATCGTTGAAACTAATCAGGCTGAGTTGTTCAGGGACTTTGATGCCTGATTCATGTAAGGCGCGTAAAGCGCCGACTGCCATTGCATCATTGGCGATGAAGAGGGCTTCTGGTAAATCGGAACTTTGGTCTTGTAATAATTGTATCATGAGTTGGTAACCTGATTCGGGTGTAAAGTCACCGGTTAAAATCCAATCGGGGTGATAGTTTTTTTGAACTTTGAGTAACGTCTTAAAATGAATAAAACGGGGATCCGGTCCCAATTTAGTATTATCAGCAGTGCTCTCTTGACCAGTTAACATACCAATTTTAGTTAAGCCAGCGGTTGTAAAATGGTTGATTACGGATTTAATTGGTGTTTTGAAGTCGGTCATCACACAGCTGACTTCACAATCGAGCGTGTTCATGTCGACGAAGACGAGGTTGTGGTTGAGTTTTTTTAGGCGCTTAATCTGCGCAGGGCTGTACTTACCAATTACCACAGCACCCGTAGCATCATGGAGCGTATCAAATGGATCGTTTTGAAAGAAGCGTGTTACGTCATAACCAAGTTCTTTGAGTTTCTTTTCAACGCCAAGTCGGATGGAGAGGTAGTATAGATCTTCCAATTCTTCTTTAGCGGTATACCATTCGACAATCGCAATGCGTCCGCGTTGCTGGTTCATTTTGCGCGTGTTTTTACGATAGTTTAAACTTTCGGCGGCTTCGAAAATCCGTTGCCGGGTCTCATCGCCAACCGAAAGTGTTTGATCATAATTTAGGACCCGCGAAACGGTTGCATTCGAAACGTTAGCGAGTTGAGCAATATCTTTGATCGTTGCCAAGGTGCACCTCTCAATTCAATGTTTACTATTACTTAGTTTAGCATAACCAATGAAAAGAAAGCGATAGTTAACAAAAAAGATTGATTTTTTAGTAAATGTTTAGTAAAATGAAAGCGATTAATAAAGGAGGAATTTACTATGAACATGACAGAATTAAATACCGCATTCGAAAACGCATTCCACAAAGCACCGGAAGCGAGCTACTTCGCACCAGGTCGGATTAACTTGATTGGTGAACATACTGATTACAACGGCGGGCATGTTTTCCCAACCGCGATTACATTGGGCACATATGCAGTCGTTGCTAAACGTGATGACCAAACAATCAATTTATTATCTGGGAACTTTGAAGATGCGGGTGTCATTTCATTTGACCTCAGCGACTTATCTTATCAAAAGGCCCACAACTGGGCGAACTATCCAAAAGGGATGATTGTTTACCTTCAAGAACAAGGTTACACAATCGACAGTGGTTTGGACATTTATTTAAAAGGCAATATTCCAAACGGCGCTGGCTTATCATCATCCGCATCAATTGAATTATTAATGGGTGTGATTCTAGAAGACCAATTCAATTTAGAAATTGACCGTGTCGACCTTGTTAAAACCGGTGTCATGGTTGAAAATAAATTTATCGGCGTTAACTCAGGCATCATGGATCAATTTGCCGTTGGAATGGGTAAAGCCAACCATGCCATCTTACTAGACACGAACACATTGGATTACGATTTAGTCCCAATTGATTTGCAAGACAACGTGATTATTATCATGAACACTAATAAACGCCGTGAATTGGCCGATTCAAAATATAATGAACGTCGCAGTGAATGTGAAAAGGCCTTAGCCATTTTACAAACGAAGAATGATATTCAATCATTGGGCGATTTAGATAACGAAACCTTTGATTTACAAACATACATGCTACAAGATGAAAACTTGTTGAAACGTGCACGCCATGCGGTTTCTGAAAACCAACGGACAATGAAGGCCCGCGAAGCCCTGAAGAACAACGACCTTGAACGTTTCGGCAAATTAGTTAATGCGTCACACGTGTCATTGCAATTTGATTATGAAGTGACTGGGATCGAATTAGACACACTCGTTCAAACCGCTTGGCAACAACCAGGGGTCTTAGGCGCTCGGATGACTGGTGCGGGCTTTGGGGGTTGTGCGATTGCAATTGTTGCTAAAGACCAAGTCGACAACTTTGAAACGAATGTTGCTAAAGTTTATACAGACAAGATTGGGTATGCGCCAAGTTTCTACGTGGCAGAAATTGCCGATGGCGCTAAAAAATTAGGTTAATCAGTCAACTGAAGAGGAGAATGATAAGATGACAGTTTTAGTATTAGGTGGCGCCGGCTACATCGGCTCGCACACCGTTGATCAATTAATTCAACGCGGCACGGATGTCGCCGTTGTCGACAGTCTCGTCACCGGCCATCAAGCCGCCATTAATCCACAAGCGCGCTTTTATCAAGGCGATATTCGCGACAAAGATTTCATGCGCAGCGTCTTCCAACAAGAAAAAGTCAGCGGTGTGATTCATTTCGCCGCTTTCTCAATCGTGCCCGAATCGATGCAAGCACCACTTAAATATTTCGACAATAACACATACGGTATGACTGCCTTACTCGAGGTGATGAATGAATTCGACGTCAAACACATCGTCTTTTCATCAACAGCGGCCACTTATGGGGAACCGAAATCAATTCCAATTAAGGAATCCGACCCACAAGTCCCAACCAACCCGTATGGTGAAAGTAAATTAATGATGGAAACGATGATGAAATGGGCTGACAGAGCTTACGGCATTAAATTCGTTGCATTACGGTACTTCAATGTCGCTGGTGCCAAACCAGATGGTTCAATCGGAGAAGATCATCACCCAGAAACCCACTTGTTGCCAATCGTGTTACAAGTGGCTGCTGGCAAACGTGAACAACTTTCCATCTTTGGTGATGACTATGATACACCAGATGGCACTAACGTCCGCGACTATGTCCACGTGTTAGACTTAGCCGACGCCCATATTTTGGCCCTCGGTTACCTCGAAGAAGGCCATGATAGTAACGCCTTTAACTTAGGCTCATCAACTGGTTTTTCAAATATGGAAATTGTCGAAGCCGCTCGCAAAGTGACTGGCAAGGCAATTCCTGTGACAATGGCACCGCGTCGTGCTGGTGATCCAAGTACTTTGATTGCCGCAAGTGACAAAGCACGCGAAGTCTTGGGTTGGACGCCACAGTATGACAATATGGAAGCAATTATTGAAACTGCCTGGAATTGGCATTTAAATCATCCAGCAGGATACGCAGATCGGTAGAGGAAAGCATATGCAAGCAAGAGAATTGATTCAAACATTTATTGAAAAAGTGATTATCTTTCAAGACACACTTTATAAAGCAGAAGACCAACAGTACTTATTTAATCTCGTCTTAGACCTTGTTGGTGAAGAGGACAGTAACGTTGCGGTGACTGATCAAAGTCTCATCGGATTAAAGGACGCGTTGTTGCGTCTTGCAGTTGCGAATAGCCGGATTGAGAATTTAGCGGCAGAACAAGATATTTTAGGGGCGAAGTTGATGGATTTGGTGACGCCATTACCAAGTGCGGTGAACCGCCATTTTTGGCATCAATACGAGAGTGATCCCCAACAAGCACTTACCGACTTTTATGAATTAAGTCGGGCCAACGACTACGTTAAAGTGGCCGCAATCGCGAAAAATATCGCTTATCAAGTGCCGACGCAATATGGCGACTTAGAAATCACGATTAATTTATCGAAGCCGGAAAAGGATCCGAAACAAATTGCGTTAGCCAAAACGATGAAACAAACCGGCTACCCCAAATGTCAATTATGTCTGGAAAATGAGGGGTATACGGGGCGTTTAGATTTCCCAGCACGGCGTAATCATCGCATCATTCGTTTTGAATTGGCAGGTCAGACTTGGGGCTTCCAATATTCACCATATGCTTATTTTAATGAGCATTCGATTTTCCTTGATGGTCAACATGAACCAATGGTGATTAATGAAACGACCTTCAAAAATTTATTACAGATTGTGAAGCAGTTCCCCGGCTATTTCGCTGGGAGTAACGCTGATTTACCGATTGTCGGTGGTTCGATCTTAACCCATGAACATTATCAAGGGGGTCGTCACGATTTTCCAATGGCTAAGGCGCCAATCGAGACACCACTACATTTTAACGGGTATAATGATATTCAGGCGGGAATTGTGAAGTGGCCAATGTCAGTCATTCGTTTGACGAGTGCGAATGCAACGCATTTGGAAACACTCGCTGCACAAATTTTAACTAGTTGGCAAAATTACAGCGATCCAAGTGTCCAAATCTTAGCCCACTCAGAAGACGGCACACCACATCATACGATTACGCCGATTGCGCGGATGCGAGACGGTCAATTCGAAATTGATTTGGTACTACGCGACAATCAAACGTCTGCAGAACATCCAGATGGAATTTATCATCCACATGCAGATGTGCAACATATTAAAAAAGAAAATATTGGTTTAATCGAAGTGATGGGCTTAGCAATTTTGCCACCACGACTCAAAGATGAAATGGCTGAGGTTGAACACTATCTCTGCGATCAACCAAACCAGATGGCCGCTTACCATCAAGAATGGGCAGATACGATTAAAGCCGCTAACACATCGATTACATCAGATAACGTAACGGAATTAGTGCGGACTGAAGTCGGCAAAGTGTTCATGCGCGTTCTAGAAGACGCTGGTGTTTTCAAATGCAACGAACAAGGTCAGGCAGCATTTATTAAATTTACGCAACATGTTTAACCTATAAGGAGGGACATTCATGAAGTATTGGCGAGAAGCATTTGGAGAAATAAATGGTCAAACGGTTTGGCAGTATTGGCTAGAGAATCGTCAGGGGTATCAATTAGCCGTGACAGAATACGGCGCAACGATTACTCACTTGGTGATGCCGGATCAAAGTGGTCAGATGGCCAATGTTGTGATTGGCTATGACACCCTAGCGGATTTTGTAAAGCAACAAGCTTATTTTGGTGCGACAGTGGGACGCGTAGCTGGCCGCATCGGTCAAGGTGCTTTTACACTCGATGGTCATGATTATCAAGCACCGATTAATAATGGCGCCAACACGAATCATGGTGGCCCCAATAGTTTTGAATCGCAAATCTGGCAATCATCAGTGGTTGAAAAAGATGATGCGATTAGTGTCGTTTTCATGTTAACGAGTCCAGATGGTGAAAATGGATTCCCCGGTAATTTAGCGGTGACCACGACGTATACGCTAAATGAGGCCAATGAATGGCTAATTGACTATCAAGCAACGACTGATAAAACCACGTTGTTTAACCCAACATGCCATGTCTATCTGAATTTGACGGGGGACTTTGATCAATTTGTTGGCCAACACACATTGCAAATCGATAGTGACCGTTTTGGTGCCATTCAACCAGACGGCTTACCAACCGGGGAATTAGTCCCAGTTGCGGGCTCTGTCTTTGATTTACGTCAACCGCGAGCTTTGCAAGTCGCTTTTGATAGTGAAAATACGCAAACTAAATTGGTCGGTGGTTTTGATCATCCATTCCTATTGAATCAAACGTCGGGTAAAGCGGATGCGATTTTACGCGATCCCGAAAGTGGCCGCTCGATCACAATTGATACAGAAGGGAATGCAATCGTTATTTATACCGCCAATGGCTTCGGGGACGAACCGAACTTAACAAATCAGGCAATTCAACCCCACCAAGCAGTGGCGATTGAAGCCCAAATGATGCCAGATGCCATCCATCATACCGAGTTTGGTAATATTGTTTTGCATCCTGGCGAACAATATCAACGGCGGACCCGATATAAACTCAATTAATTTATTTTACGCTTGCATGCGGTTACAAAATCGCGTATAATTGACTTGTTTAGATGACCGATTCTGGTGGCTAGATAATAATTGTGTATTTAAAAGGAGTAACATCATGGAAAAAGGAACAGTAAAATGGTTTAACAATGAAAAAGGTTTCGGCTTTATCTCAGCAGAAGGTCAAGACGATATCTTTGTACATTTCAGTGCAATCCAAGACGAAGGCTTCAAGTCATTAGAAGAAGGCCAAGCGGTCGAATTCGACATCGTTGAAGGCACACGTGGACCACAAGCTGCGAATGTTGTAAAACTTTAATTTAGAGGAATTAAATACGACTATTCTAATTTAATTAAATTTAAATTAGAATAAAATCGTTCATGTTTATAAAAAAATAGCATAAAAGTGTTGACTTCATTTATCATGTGAACTATGATAAGCACATAAGTTAATAAAGCGATTGAAAAGCGCAGTAGAATTAGTAACCACTATTACAGAGAGTCGGGATTCGGTGAGACCTGACATATGTTTCTAAGTCGAATTACACTTTTTGTTTTATCAAATCGTACGTTGAATTTACGTTAAAATCTAGAGTGATATTTTGAAAGTGCACTTTCAAAATATAACACGGGTGGTACCGCGAAAAAATGACATTTCGTCCCAGTAATCTTTATTTTATTAAAGATTACTGGGACTTTTTTAATTTAGGAGGAAATTTTGATGAGAAAAAATATTATTGATGAATTAACATGGCGTGATGCGATTAACCAACAAACAGATGCTGAAGGCTTACGTGAATTAGTAGAAAACAACAAGATTTCTTTATACTGTGGGGCTGATCCAACTGGTGATAGTTTACACATCGGTCATTTGATTCCATTCATGATGATGAAACGATTCCAATTAGCTGGACATCACCCATACATCTTAATCGGTGGTGGGACAGGATCAATTGGTGATCCAAGTGGTCGTAATTCAGAACGCCAGTTACAAACAATGGAAAAGGTTCAAAAAAATGTTGAAGCTTTATCAAACCAAATGCGGAAATTATTTGGTAAAGATGCCAATGTTACTTTTGTTAATAACTACGATTGGTTATCAAAAATCTCATTGTTGGACTTTTTAAGAGATTACGGTAAGAATTTCAACATCAATACAATGTTAGCTAAAGATATTGTTGCTAGTCGTTTGGAAGTGGGGATTTCATTTACTGAATTCACATACCAAATTCTACAATCAATTGATTTCAAACACTTACATGATGAACATAACATCCAACTGCAAATTGGTGGGGCTGATCAATGGGGCAATATTACTTCAGGGATTGATATGATTCATAAACTTGAAGGTAGCGACGAACCCGTATACGGTTTAACAATTCCATTAATGTTGAAAGCTGACGGAACTAAGTTTGGTAAGACAGCAGGTGGTGCAATCTGGCTTGACGCTGAAAAGACTTCACCATACGAATTCTACCAATTCTGGGTAAATCAAGATGATCGTGATGTTATTAAATACCTTAAATTCTTCACATTCTTAGAAGAAGACGAAATTGAAGAATTGGCACAAAAAGTTGCAACAGAACCTGAAAAACGTGAAGCACAAAAACGTTTAGCACAAGAAGTGACACGTTTTGTTCACGGTCAAGAAGCATTAGATGAAGCGGAACATATTACTGAATTACTTTTTAAAGGTAATATCAAAGCTTTAGATGTTGTTGAAGCAGAACAAGCTTTTGGTAAAGCACCATCAGTTGAAATTAGTAAAGAAGCTAAAAACATTGTTGACTTCTTAGTGGATACAGGTATTGAATCTTCAAAACGTCAAGCACGTGAAGATGTTCAAAATGGTGCCATTACAATTAACGGTGACCGTATCCAAGAAACTGATGCGATGATTGACCCGATGACTAGCTTTGATGGCAAGTTTGTGATTATTCGCCGTGGGAAGAAGAATTACTTCTTAGCACGTGTTACTGACTAGAGACGTTCCAAAAATTAAATGAAGGCTTTTGTATCTATACTGAATGTTACTGGGTTCTTCGTGAATGTAGATCATATAGTATAACCCCAAAATACAACTGCAAAGGTAGCCGTCAAACGTTGTTTGACGGCTATTTTTCGTACTCTAAAAAATCAGAATCGCTTTCATAGGTTTGCTTTTATGGACAATGAGCGTATTCTATTGATTGGGGTTATACTATATCTACAATTTAGGAGGATTTTTTGTTATGAACAACCTTGTAAAAATGAACGAATTAAACCATGAATTCTACAACCAAGCTTCATATGTAACTGGTAGCATCTATGGTAACGAATACCTAACATCACATACTGACTTCGCTATTCCTGATTATGGTAACAGTCCATTCAAGTTTGTTAATAACTTAGGCGTTACTGAAGAAGGCTGGGAAGAAGCTGGTAAAATAACTGTTCTTCGTGCCGCTGTTATGACACCATACATGAACAAAGAAGAAAACTTTGATTACTTTGCTCCTAAGATCAAACAAGCTATGCAAGAAAAATTAGAAGCAATTTACGAAGATCGTAAATAATTCTAAGTAATTGTTTAGTAAAAAGAGAAAGCCGCGCAAGCGGCTTTCTTATTGTGAGATAAAATCGGAGGAAAAGTAAAAATGGAAAATAAACACGTTAATAAAATTGCCTTAGGAACCTTTATTGGTTTAACGATGGCTTTATGTGCAACTGTTCGTAGTATTCCTACGTTAGCTGCAACGGGCTGGGCTCAAATCAGTTATTCAATCTTTGCGGTATTGTTCTTTGCATTACCAATGCTTTATTGCTGGTGAATTAGGGACTGCAATGCCTGAAGAAGGTGGCCCACAACTTTGGATTAAAACAGCGTTAAGTAGTAAATTAGGTTTCGTTGCAGCATGGTTACTTTGGGTACAAATGTTCCCAGGGATGGTAATGGTTGCTTCAACAATCGGACCTTTATTGGGTAACTCATTTGGTAATCCAACTTTAGGGAATAACCACTGGTTTGTTCTTGGTTGTATCCTTGTGTTCTACTGGATTATCACATTATTAAGCTTAAAATATGATATGGCTAAAGTCGGCGGCAATATCGGTGTTTGGTTAGGTGTTTATATTCCAATCGTTATTATGGCGGTTATGGCGATTGCTGCATTAATCAAAAACGGCATCATGCCTGGCGGTACATTGGGTCACTTCTCAATGGGCAAATTAATTCCAACTAAAGATGGTTTATCATCATTGAAATATATGGCTGGTATCTCATTCATCTTTACTGGGATTAAAATGTCATCTGTCTTTATTCCACGTTTACACAACCCATCAAAAACCTTTACTAAAGGGATTTTCGTTTCATTAATTGGCTTAGTTGTCTTGAACTTAGTAAACGCAATGTTAGTTGCTAACGTTGTACCAATGGGTAAAATGGAACTTTCAAATATTACACAACCAATCTTAATTTATTGTCAAATTCTTGGTTGGCCAACAATGATCGCCAACATCTTCAGTTTCATGGTCTTCATTGGTGTGTTATTACAATTATCAGCTTGGGTAACAGGTCCTTCAAAGACAATCATCCAAGTTGCTCGTGATGGTTATTTACCAGCAAAATTAGGTTTCCACAAACAAAACCAATATGGTGTTTCAAAAAATGTTGTTTTAACACAAACAATCGCCATTTCATTATTTGCTTTATTATATGGTTTCATGAAAGATGTCAACGGCGTATTCTTAACGTTAACAAATGCAACAACAATCTTGTATGCAATTGTTTACTTATTAATCGCAGTGGCTGTCTTGAAATTACGTAAAGATCAACCAGACTTAGACCGTCCATACCGCATTGGTAAAAAAGGGAACGGTCTTGCATGGACTGTTTCAATTGCGTTGATTTTAGGGATTGCGATTATTGTCTTTGCAACCTTATTCACAACAAGCTTGTCACAATCATTATTGGTTGTTATCATTTCAGTTATCTTCACTATCATTCCATTTATTATTAGTAAATATAAGAATGATCAATGGTTAATTGACATCCAAAAAGACATGCAACAAAAATAGTTTCAAAAAAACGGTCAGCTGTTAAAAGTCTGACCGTTTTTGATAGTTTTGACAATTGAATAAGTTAGAGGGTGTTCAAATGACACAAGAAAAAAAGAAACATACAACGAGTTTACTGGAATCAATTGTGATTTTGGTCGGGATGTTAGCTTGTCTTGGTATTTTAATCATTAAATACAAGATGACACCACATATTCCAATCTTAATGGTTTTTACAGTGCTCTTATTTTATGGCAAGTTTCGTGGTTATTCTTGGGATGAAATTCATGATGGCATAGTTGAAGGGATTAAACCGGGGATTATTCCGATTATTATCTTTTTACTGATTGGCGTGCTCGTGGCAACTTGGATTGCTAGCGGGACCATTCCAACGATTATGTATTATGGGTTTAAGATGGTATCGGTTAAATTCTTTATTCCAACTATTTTCCTATTGTGTACTGTGATTGGGATTACCGTGGGTAGTTCGTTTACAACCATTTCAACAATGGGGATTGCCTTTTTAGGAATTGGGCATATATTGGGGTTTTCAACCGCATTGACGGTGGGCGCCATTGTATCAGGTGCGTTTTTAGGGAATAATCTCTCACCTTTGTCGGATACCACTAATTTAGCATCAGGAATTGCTGGGATTGATGTTTATGATCATATTAAAAGTATGGCGGAAACGGCACTGCCAGCAGCGCTAATCTCGCTCGTCTTTTATGTGGTGGTCGGTAGTAGCTCGAAATCAGCTAATATGGCCGGCATTCAACAAATGGCAGACGTATTGATGACGCACTTTGATATCTCATTTTGGGCGATTTTACCCGTCATCATCTTGTTTATTTTTGCGTGGCTAAAAGTACCTGCAATTCCGTCGTTATTAATCAGTTCATTTAGTGCTTTGTTTATCACACTTTTTAGAAGTAAACAGCATTACAGTCTAAAAGTATTGTGTGACATGCTAATGAATGGGTTTGTTGCAAAGACGGGTAATCGCCAAATGAATGTGCTACTTTCAAGAGGTGGGATGGCAAGTATGTTAAATTCAGCTGCCTTGATTATCCTTGCTTTATCACTTGGCGGCTTACTGATTAAGTATCAAGTGGTTGAAGTGCTGATTACAAATATTCAGCAGTTCGTTAACACACCTGGGAAGCTGATTATGATGACCATTGTGAGTGCGACTGGGATTAACTTCTTGGTTGGTGAACAATATTTGTCAGTTATTCTTTCAGGAGAAACGTTCAAATCAGCATATGATAAATTGCCATTAGATCGTAAGTATTTAAGTCGAACGCTTTCTGCCGGTGGTTCTGCAGTCAACGCCTTAGTACCATGGGGCGTTAGTGGGATCTTCATAGCTGGGGCTCTCGGGGTTAATCCAATTGACTATGTACCGTTTGCGACTTATTCATTTATTGAACCAATTATCAGCATTGTGATTGGTTTTACCGTTGTTACTTGGCGCTATAGAAAAAATCAAGCGAAGTAATGGAAACTTCCTCAATCAGGAATTATTTTTGATTGAGGAAGTTTTTTATTTTTAACTAAAACCACGGTATAATAGACGGAGTAAACTTAAAAGAAAGAAAGTGACTCACAGATGGCATTAAGTTATGTGGATAATCCGCAGGTTCAAAAAAATCGTTGGCGAATATTGACGGCTGTCGGACTATTTACCTTCATGTCGACGCTTGATGGCAGTATCGTTAATATTGCACTTCCAGTCATGAGCCGTGATTTAAAGATTCCGATGAATCAAGCGGAATGGATTGTGTCGATTTATCTGATTATGATTTGTGCCTTATTATTATTATTCGGTAAAATTGGCGATGCTTTTGGGAAGGTCAAAGTGTTTAAAATTGGAACCTTCTTATTCGTTATTGGTTCCTTGTTGTGTGGCTTTAATGGCGGCTTACCATTGTTATTAGGTGCACGCGTTGTTCAGGCTTTAGGGGCATCAATGACGATGAGCAATAATAATGGGATTATTACCGAGGTTTTCCCACTGAAAGAGCGTGGGCGAGCGTTGGGGTTAACCGGATCATTCGTTGCGTTAGGTAGCATTGCCGGGCCCGGGATTGGTGGGCTAATCTTAGCGCATTTTAGTTGGGGCTATATTTTCTGGATTAACGTGCCAATTGGAATTTTAACCATTATTTTTGGGCATTTTATTTTACCGAAGGATATTGTTAAAACACATGAAAAAATTGACTATGCTGGGTTTGCCAGTTTTGCAGTTTTAATTGTTAGTTTATTCCTCGGCATTTTCATCGGCCAACAAATTGAATTTACCTCACCAATTATTTTAGCGGCCTTTGTCGTTGCCTTAATTAGTGCTGGCATCTTTGTTTGGATTGAACAACATGTAGAACAGCCATTATTATCGTTTAGATTGTTTAAAAATATCGATTTTAGTTTGAGTTTACTCTGTGCGTTCTTAATTTTCATCGTTAACTTCTTCTTCAATGTGATTTCACCATTCTATCTGGAAAATGCGCTAGGCTTAGCGCCTAATCTTGCCGGTTACAGTTTAATGATTTTCCCAATTGTTCAAGTGGTGGTCGCACCGATTGCCGGGAGTATCTCGGATCGAATTGGGCCAGAAATGTTAACCTTTATCGGGTTAGTGTTGATTTCGATCAGTCAGGTCGGTTATATGTTGATGAATCTACAAACACCGATCTGGTTATTCATGTTCTTCGTTGGCTTAGTTGGGCTTGGGAATGGGATTTTCCAAGCACCGAATAACACGATTGTCATGAGTTCCGTCGGTGTTGAAGATCTAGGGATTGCTGGCGGGATTAACGCCCTCGCGCGGAATCTTGGGATGGTCTTTGGGATTTCATTGTCAACGACGGTTTTATATGCCGCAATGAGTCGCAATTACGGGCAAAAAGTGACGGGGTATATTCCAGGTCACGCGAATGTGTTCATCGCTGGGATGCATGATGCCTTTATGGTTGCGCTAGTGATTTGTTTAATCGCAACGGCTCTAACCGGTTGGCGGATGTTGAAATATCGCAAAATAGCTTAACTATTCAAAAATAGCGCCGCTCATCAAAAAGATGGGCGGCGCTATTTTTGTGGATTTAATTAACTTCTTTTGGTCCGCTGTTAGCAGCAGTTTGACCTTGGGTATAGGCCAATAAGTGTTCGCGCAGATCATTTTCCATGTGGTTGAGTTCTTTTTCAGCCACTTGGCGTTTTTCGCGGCCTTCTTGTTGAATCTTGAGGGTTTCTTGTAAGGTTTCAACAAGATCATTTTGTGTTTTCTGTAAGGTTTCGATATCAACGACGCCGCGTTCATTTTCTTTGGCGGTTTCGATTGAAGACATCTTCAACATCGCACTATTTTTCTTCAAGAGGTCATTGGTCGTTTCAGACACTTGTCGTTGTGCAGTGACCGCATCTTTTTGACGGAGCAGGGTGAGGGCGATGGCAACTTGGTTTTTCCAGAGTGGAATCGCCGTGTTAATGGAAGCCTGAATCTTTTCAGCTAATGCTTGGTTGGTATTTTGAATCAAGCGAATCTGTGGTGCTTGTTGCAACGTGATTTGCCGTGCTAATTCTAAATCATAAGTTCGTTTTTCCAAGCGGTTCTTGAATTGATTGAGATCATTAACTTCTTGCACGACCATTTGATTATCGTCATTTTTGGCGCGTTCCATGGCTTCTGGAATCGTCGTTGTTTCTAATTCTTGAATCTTCAACTGACCAGCAGCAATATAAATATTGAGTGTATCGAAGTAGGCTTTATTCTTCGCATACAACGTTTCAAGCGTCTCATTGTCGCGCATTAATGCATTTTTTTCTTTGTCCAATTTAACGGCAATCCCATCAATTTGGGCGCCAATTTTTTGATATTTCGCAGTGATTTCATAGACCGACTTCTTAATCTTGCCAAACATCCGCTTGAAAACGTTGCTGTCTTCGGCGCGTAATTCGTCAGGATTGGCTTCGTTTAAACGGTACATCAATGACGTTAATGCGTCACCAATTTCGCCTGTTTCTTGGCTTTGGACTTGGTTGAGCATTGTTTGGGAGAAAGCGCCGAGTTTCTTTTGGGCTTGAGCGCCGTAATTCAAGACGGCTTGTTGGTCGTTGACGTCCAGTTGTTGTGCCAATTGTTCGGCCTGTGCTTGTTGTTCAGGGGAGAGCTTATTGATAATTGAGGCCTCTGTCTGGGGGGCTGCTTCTTCAGTGACAACTGGCGCACTTTGGTCGAAAGGATCTTTTAATAAATCATTCATTAAATCGTTTGTTGGATTGGGCGTTTCAGACATTAGTCTTCCTCCTTGTGATCTGGGGTGATTTGTTGTTGAGCGACGGAGACTTCTGTGTCTAAGTCATCGACGTCTTCGGCCACGAAATCCGCGTAGTCTTGTTGAATCTGTTGACTAAGCGCATCAATTGCCGCAGCCGATTTATCTAAAACGAGATAGGTATCGGCTGTCTTGACTTCATGATGGTTAATTTCGATGTATTTGCTAGTCAGTTCATTGATTGATGGTAAGTGCCGGTATAAAAAGTCGCCAGCATTGTGAAGCCGCTTTGGATCTTTCACAATCGCACGAAAAAGCGATTGGCTGACCTTGGTTGTATCGTGATTTAAATCGATTGCCCGTAATTTAGGAAGAGCTTGCATGTTGGTTGCAAGTACCTTAATTTGCGCTTCGGCTTGTTGCATCGTTTGTCTGAAAAAGTCAATTTCGTCATCACTCATGCCAGCATCTTGGTAGTGTTTCAGCATTTGTGGTGAAATATGCTGATCTTTTTTATATTCTGGTTGTCGTTTAAGCCGTTTGAGGCTGATTGTAACGTAGATCAGCCCTAATAATAAACCAAGGCTGAACCAGATGAAATTATCCCAATCACCATAAATATCAAAGCATGTTGCCAAAATTGGGATTGAGACAAGTGTAATGAGCATGCCTGTGCACCAAATCGTTATTTTTTTAAACATAATTGTCAGCTCCTGATTTAATTGATGCCTTCATTCTAACAGGAATTAAGGTAAAAGAGTATCCGCCTAAGGATGGATTTTTAATTCGGCCGTGAACCTGAATTTAGCATTGACGATGGCGGACGATTTTAAATGCGCGTATAATAGCGATTAAACGGTAAAGGTGGCATTAGCAGATGGATTATACAGAAAAGGTCCTCTCGGAAGAAACATTATTCAAGGGCCAGATCATTGATCTTGCCGTTCAACAAGTGGCACTGCCAAATGGACAAACCGCAAGTCGCGAGATTGTCTATCATCATGGGGCGGTTGGCATTATTCCGATTACGGCGGATAACAGCATCCTTTTAGTGCGACAATGGCGCGCCCCCATGCAACGTGAAACGTTAGAAATTCCTGCTGGAAAGATTGATCCAGGTGAAAAGAACTTAGATCAGGTCGCACTACGTGAATTGAATGAAGAAACGGGTTTGACGACGCAAAAGCTCGTGCACGTGACGGATTTCTTTTCATCACCCGGTTTTTCAAATGAATTAATGACTTTATACTACACTGATACACTAACGCCGGTCACGCATAAGCGCTCGCTAGATGACGATGAGTTCTTGAACGTCGAAAAGTTGACGTTAGAAGAAGCACAAGCAGCCGTTGCAGATGGCTTAATCTGTGATGCCAAAACGATTATGGCGTTGTATTACTGGCAATTACAAGCAAAATAGGAGCGGTAGAAATGACGAATGAACCTAAGACGCGCGAAGAATATCGACAACAAAAAGAGGCTGAAGAAGCCGCCTTTAAACAGCGCGATCAAGAGCGCCTCAGGACAGAACGTGAATATGCACGTGAACAACAAAAAGAAGCCCTTAAAGCGGTGACTGAAGACGAACCAGAAACAGCAACGCGTCGGACTAAGAAAGTCGATCCACCAGCGGTTAAACGAATGAAGAAACGGTTGAATTGGGCGATTGGGATTACCTTTGGCTTAATTATTATCGTTTACTTGATTCTTTTTTTCCTATAGAATGGTAAAGTTAATGTTTTTTTAGAATGGAGAGAATTAGTATGAAAATTAGTGTCATTTGCGCCATGGAAGAAGAAATTCGGACGCTTTTAACAAAATTAGAAGATGTGCAACAACACACGGTTGCTGGCAATACCTTTTATAAAGGTCAATTGTACGGTCATGAAGTGACGTTGGTTGAATCAGGAATTGGTAAAGTGCAAGCTGGGATGACGACGGCGATTTTATTAGCCGAAGAAAAACTAGATGTTGTGATTAATACCGGTTCAGCTGGTGGGATTGGTGAAGGCCTTCATATCGGCGACGTCGTGATTTCAAGCGAAGTCGCTTATCACGATGCAGAAGCAACTGCCTTTGGTTACTTACCAGGTCAATTACCACAACAACCCCAACGATTTGAAAGTGATGCTAAGATTGTTCAACAAATCGAAGCGGCGGCTAAAGCTGTTGACCTACAACCACGTGTTGGTTTAATTGTCACCGGTGATCAATTTGTTGCGAGCCAAGATAAAATCAAGGCAATCAAAGAAATTTACCCCGAAGCGCTCTCTTGTGAAATGGAAGGCGCTGCAATTGGACAAGTTGCAACGCAATTCAAGATTCCATTCGTTGTCATTCGCGCAATGAGCGACGTCGGCGACGAAGAAGCCGGCGTAACGTTTGACGAATTCATCGTAGAAGCAGGCCAAAAATCAGCAGCAATGTTGCTTAACTTCTTGAAGAATATTAAATAAAATGAGTGCGTTCAAGCTCGTTAAAGAAGAAGTGCGTTCAAACCGGGTATATTCCGAGCACTAGCCCAACAAGGCGAATGATTGCTGCAAGCAATCGTTTGACTTGTGTCGCTAGGCACAGGCATATGGTTTGAAAAGCACGTTAAATAAAAGAAGTGCGTCATCAACGGTTAGCTTTTGAGCATTTGCATAACTTAACGAATTAGCGACATAGTCGATGATATGATAAGTGTAGCAAAGCGCAGGAAGCTGTTGATGAAAGCACGTTAAGAAAATAAGTGTGTTCAAACCGATTATGTTCTGAGGATTAGCAAAATTAGACGAATAAGCGACGAAGCCGATTGTTTGGCTAATTAGGCTAAACGTAGGAACATGGTTTGAAAAGCACGTTAAAGGAGTCCACCCATGGAAAAATTCTGTCAAAGTTGTGGCATGCCACTGACTGCACAAAACCAAGGTAGTGAACAAGATGGCACCAAGTCAAATCAGTATTGCCAACTGTGTTACGTTGATGGTCAGTGGACAGAACCAACAATCACTTTTGAACAGATGCTTGAAAAAGGGATTGCTGGGATTCGTGCCGACCAAACAACCGGTAAGATGAAACAATGGTTCCTAATTAAAAGCTATCCGATGATGCTTAAAAAGATGCGTCGGTGGGCATAAGATTAAAAAAGAAACTTATCCTAATGGGTAAGTTTCTTTTTTTGGTCAAATGGCTAAATTCTGCTAAACTAACAACAACGTTACGAATGGAAAAGGGGGATGACAATGACACCGGAAGTGAGAATGTATTGGCAACAATTTGTAGAGCAGCAACAGTTGCCACCTAATTTACAACCAGCGGAGATTTATTCATTTGGGAATACAGAACAAATGGCCAATGAATTGGCACGATTGGTAGTAATCGGTCAAAAAACGGCCACCACTTCTGCGATTGAGTTGTATGAACCCGATGAGCATGTCCCGCAAGTTGGGGACTACAATGTTATTTTGGACGGACGAGACCGGCCGGTTGCAATTACGAAAACGACGGCGTGCACGATTGTTAAGTACAATCAAGTCGACGCTGAACATGCTTTTTTAGAAGGTGAGGGCGATCGGACGCTTGATTATTGGCGTTCAGCTCACGAGGCTTTTTTTAAAGCTGAATATACAGAGGCAGGGCGGGTGTTTACACCGGACAAACTGTGTTTATGTGAAGGCAAATTACAAGTTTAATCCGAACAAGCCCGGAATCTTTCAATGGCAGTCTGTTGATGATGTATTTTTAATGGTCGTTGATTAATTAGTTCAAGTGCTGCTAGGATCTCATCAGTCATTACTTGGCTAAAATTGGTCTTTTTCGGGAAGAACCAGCGTAACCGTCTATTAAAATATTCATTGGAGCCTCGCTCCCATGGTGAATATGGATGGCAAAAA